>JAKDLE010000085.1 GCA_030453005.1 Pseudonocardia sp.
GGGCTGCCCCAGTTGCTGTCGGTCGGTGGGATGGCGCCGTGGGCGATCCTCACCCTGCTACCCGTCGCGGCGATCTGCGCTCTGCCGCCGGTGCTCACCCGTCTGGTCAACGTGCTGCTCCGGCTGATGCGCCGCCGCGGGCTCCCCCGTCCACTCGGCTGGGCACAGATCGGCAAGGCACTGCTCTGGACGTCGCTGGCCTGGACGATGTTCGGTACGCATCTGTGGATGCTGACCAGCTCGTCGATCAGCTCCGGGTTCACGGGGTGGGTACAGAGCCTGGGCGTGTTCGCGTTGGCCATGACGGCCGGTTCGCTGGCCCTCGTCGCTCCATCGGGTATCGGAGTGCGGGAAGCAATCATCGTGGCCGCCGTCGCACCGTTCGCTTCTGTCGGTGTCGCGCTCGGTCTGGCGTTGGCCTCCCGGCTCGTGTTCACAGTGGCCGACCTACTGGCAGCAGCGGCGGCCGCGGCAGCGGGGGCATGGATGGACCGCAGACCGATCGCTCCATGACGATCCACAGCAGCGCGATCATCTCGGACGGGGTCGAACTCGGCGCGGACGTGGTCGTCGGCCCGCACGCGGTCCTGCTGGGTCCGTGCCAGATCGGGGACGGCGTCCGCATCGGTCCGGGATGCGTCATCGGATCGGCGCCCGAGATCACCGGCGCGACCCAGAACATCGCTTTGAACGGAGACCTCGCGCATCACGGGGTGGTCATCGGCCCCGGCAGCGTCATCCGTGAGCTCAGCACGGTGCAGCAGGGCAGCCTCGCACCGACGCAGATCGGGGCCGGTTGCTGGTTGCTCTCCCGCGCCTACGTTGCGCACGACTGCGTCATCGACGACGAGGTGACGCTCTCGGCGGGTGTGGCGGTGGGCGGCTACGCGAGAATCGGCTACGGCGTGACGTTGGGGATGAACACCACGGTGCACCAGCGGCGCATCATCGGGCCGGTGGCGATGGTCGGCATGTCGGCTGCAGTGACCAGGGACGTCCCGCCGTTCGCGAAGGCGTTCGGGGTTCCGGCACGCGTTCGCGGAGCGAACGTCATCGGTATGACCCGTCGCGGGATCGCCGGCACGGATGCCGCCGAACTGGACGCCAAGTACCGCGTGGGTCAAGAACCTGATCACCGCCACGTCACGGTTCCTGAGCTGGCGGCGGCCTGGAGATGGTGGACGTCGCATCACGCTGCACCCGTGCGGTAGCAGCGACACCAGCCGCCGGTCGCGCTACGGTCGGTATGTCCGGCGCGTGCCGTACGTGCGACGTCGTCGTGGGGTGAGCGCCGTGGTCGAGCTACACGTGGACGAGCAGCGACTCGCCGCGATCTGCCGCCGGTACGGCATCGCCCGCATCGAGGTCTTCGGGTCGATGGCGCGCGGAGACGCGAGCCCCGACAGCGACGTAGACCTGCTCTACGACCTGTTGCCGGGGGCTCGCCTCGGTTGGAACATCGAACACCTCGCCGACGAATTGGCCGAGCTGTTCGGACGACCGGTTGACCTCGTGTCCCGCCGGGCCTTGCACACGCTGCTCCGCCCCCAGGTCCTCGCAGAAGCGATGCCGCTCTATGCGGCGTGATGTCCTCCTCGTCGCCGAGATGATCGAACTCGCCGAACGGACGATCGCGCTCGTCGAAGTCCGTACCGTCCATACGACCGCGTCCGAGCAGCTACCCGAGTTGGTCCGCATGCTCCGCCCCGTACTCGCCACCCTGCGTGCCGAGGGCACCACCGGCCACGTGGCCGGCTGAGCGCCCCCCCTCCGCGACCAGCCGCCCCCGGCAGGGCCGGCCGGTCGGCGGGTCGTGACCGACTAGAGTAACCGCGGACCGCGATCAGGCGCGGCCGGAGCCGACCCGACCCCCGCGTCCGGCACGGAGGACTGATGCCGGATCTCGGCACCGCGACCGCCTCGACTCTCGTCGCTCTGGTGCTGGTCGTGCTGGCGCCCGGTCTGGCGATCGCGCTGGCCTCGGGCCTGCGCGGGTGGGTGTTGGCCGCCGCCGCCCCGGCGCTGACGTTCGGGCTGGTCGGCGTCGCGGGGTCGGTGCTGCCGGTGCTCGGGGTGCTGTGGAGTACGGCCGCGCTCGCCGTCGCCGGTCTCGTGATGGCGGGCCTCGTCGTCGTGGCCCGGGTCGTCGCCGCGCGCCTGCGACACCGCCGCGCCAAGCCGGAGGCGACCGCACCGTCGCAGTGGCGGGTCGTCGATCATCTCGCGGTCGCGGCCGCAGTACTCGCGAGCGCCGGCGTCGGGCTCGCGGTGATGGCGGGCGGCACCGACGGCTTCACGGCGATCCCGCAGTTCTGGGACACCGCGTTCCACTCGAACGCCATCCGCTACATCGTCGACACCGGCAAGTCCTCGCCTGCGGCACTGGGTGCACTGAGCGGCACGGCGGGCGCGTTCTACTACCCGAACGCGTTCCACCTGATCGCCGCCACGCTGGTGGTGATCACCGGCGAGCCGGTGACCGTCGCGCTGGAGGTCGTGGTCGGGTTCGCCCCGGGGCTGTTCGCGCTCGGGGTCGCCGCACTCGTGCGCGTGGTGTCCGGGCGGCCTGCGATCGCTGCGGCGAGCGCACTGCTGGCGTGCGCGTTCTCCGGGTTCCCCTACGACCTCGCCGGCGTGCTCCTGCCCTACGTACTGGCCCTGGCGCTGCTCCCGGCGTTCCTCGCCCAGTGGGCGGACGTGCTCCACGCGGGCCGCACGGCCGTCGTCGCACGGGCGTTCGCGCTCGGGCTCGCCACGGTGGGTCTGATCGCGCTGCACCCCAGCGCCGTGGTGGCCGCCGCCGTCTTCGGGGCCGCCTACCTGCTGCAGCACTGGTGGTGTCGTCGGCCCACGGCCCGCGACGCCGTCGTGGTCGGGGCCGGTGCGCTGGCCACGGTGCTGCTCGGCGCGCCGTTGCTGCTCGCCTCCGCCGCCGCGGCCGCAGGCGAGGCGTTCGACTGGCCGGTGGCGATGCCCGCCGCCGAGGCCGTCGGCCGGTTGCTCACCCACGCCCACGCACACGAGAGCCCGCAGTGGGCGCTGGCCGCGCTGGCCGCGCTGGGCCTGCTGGGGTTACGACGCCATCCCGAGCTGCGTTGGCTCGCCGGGAGCGGCCTGCTGTTCGGCGTGATCTTCGTGATGACCGCGAGCTACGAGGGTGCGCTGGTCGAGCTGCTGTCGCGGCCCTGGTGGAACGACCGCTACCGCCTTGTCGCGCTGTGGGTGGTGGCCGTCGCGCCACTGGCCGGGGCGGGGGTGGTCGTCGTCCGCGACGCCGCGGTCGACGCGCTGCGCCGCGCACGCGTGTCCGACGCCGTGCTCGCAAGCCGCGGGCGCCTCGTCCCCGCCCTGCTGTTGGCCGCGCTGCTGCTCGCCGTCGTCGACGGCACCGACGGGCTCTACCGCGAGCCCAACACCGAGCGCATCGCCGCGGGTTTCACCGACGGGCCTGCGGTGAGCCACGCCGAGCAGCGGGGCCTGACCCAACTCGCGGCCGTCGTACCCCCCGGCGCGCTGGTGATGAACGACCCCTACGACGGCTCCCCGCTGATGTACGCGCTGGGGGGTGTGCGGCCGGTGTTCGCCCAGCCCCTGCACGAGCAGCTCGACCTGGCGGGCCTCACCCCCGAACGCGCCCTGCTGTACTCCTCGTTCCGCTACATCGACACCGACCCGGCGGTCCGCGAGGTCGTCCGGCGGATGAACATCACGCACGCGGTGGTGTCCACCGGGCTGGTCTACACCGCTCCGGGCAACGCTCCCGGGATGGTCGGCCTCGCCGAGGTCGACGCCCTCCAGGTGATCTTCCGCAGTCCCACCACCACCGTCTACGAGATCCGGCTCGACGACGCCGTGGCCGCAGGCTGACCGGCCTCAACGCCCGCCGAAGGCGTGCCGCGCCAGCGTGCGGACCCCGTCGCGCCGCCCCTGCCGGGCCGCCGACGGGAGCCGGACGAGGGCGTTGATCCGGGACGACAGGTGCCTGCGGGCGGCGCGGGCGGCGCGGGGCCAGCCGTGCGCGGCCATGCGTTGCGCGGTGTCGAGGAAGAAGCCGCGCTCCTCGGCGAAGCGGCGCCCGTCCGCCGCGTGCGCCGAGGACACCGACGCCTGGTGGCGGCGGTAGCGGAAGCACGTCGTGGGTTCGACGAGCAGCGACTCTCCGCCGAGCACGAGATCCAGCACGAGCGCGAGGTCCTGCACCACTGAGAGGCCCTCGCGGAACCCGGTGCGGTGCAGCGGTCCGGCCCGCCAGCAGATCGACGGGAAGTACAGCCAGTTGCCGCGCAGCAGGCTCGCGGCCAGCTCCTCGCCGCCCAGCACGGTGGCCGTCGAGATGCGCGGCGCGTACACCCACCGCTTGCTCAGGTCGACCAGCGTGCGCACCGGCGCGCCGTCGCCGTCGACGATCTCGACGCCGGGCTGCACGATCGCCACGTCCGGATGGGCGGCGTGGGCGCGCCGGACGATGCCGACGTAGCCGGGCAGCATGAGGTCGTCCATGCCGACGATCACGGCGAGCTCGTGCTCGACGAGCTCCACGCACCGCTGGAAGTTGCGGTTGATCCCCAGGTTGTGCGCGTTGCGCAGGTAGCGCACGCGGGGGTCGCCCAGCTCCGCGCACCAGGCCGCCAGGCCCTGGTCGGGCAGGGCACCCGAGTCGTCGACGACGGTGAGCCGCCAGTGCGGGTCGTCCTGCGCGAGCACGCTGCGCACGGTGTCCTGCACGAGGTCGAGCCGCCCGTAGTGGGGCAGCATGACGTCGACGATCACCGGTCGCGGGTGGACACCGGGGTGCCCTCCCCCGTGGAGACCACCGGCCGGGTCGTGACCCCGCGCTCCCGGTTGACCAGCTCGGCCTCCCGGATCGCGACGGTGCGAGCCAGCTCCGTGTAGCGCCGGTCGACGATGCGGAACCGCTGGTAGAAGCTGAACATGCCGGCCATGAACGCGACGACGAGCGCATAGAGCACCAGGTCGGTGCCCCGGCCGACACCCAGCATCCGGGCGAGTGTGGTGAGGTCGTCGGGCCGCATCACGGCGTAGATGTTGGCCGCCGCGAACAACACCAGAGCGATTCGTTTGCTGGCCTGTACATACACGGCGCCGCTGCTGCGCACGAACACGAACAGCACGCCCAGCACCGCGAGCACCAGCAGGAACTGGATCAGCATGTCTCTACCCTCCCCGCTGGCGGACCGACAGATCGAACAGGATGTTGACGCCGTTGAGCAGCGACTGGCCCTTGCTGCGGGAGTACTCGGTGTAGCGGATCGACACCGGCACCTCACGCACCCGCCACGTCGAGTGGCCCAGGTAGGACACGATCTCCGAGGCGTGCGCCATGCCGTTCATCGTGATCTGCAGGTCGTCGGCGACCGGCCGGGTGAGCACGCGCAGGCCGTTGTGCGCGTCGGTGAGCTTGAGCTTGCGGCCCGCCCGGCTCAGCAGCACCGCGGTGCGCAGCACGATGCGCTTGAGCAGCGGCACCGAGGCGCCACCGTCGGCGAAGCGGGTGCCGAGTACGACGTCGGCGGCACCGGAGCGGGCCACCTCGACCATCGCCGCCGCGTCCTCGAGGCGGTGCTGCCCGTCGGCGTCGAACATCACGAAGTACCGCGCGCCGGGCTGCGCGCGGGCGTAGGTCAGCCCGGTCTGCAGGGCCGCGCCCTGCCCGAGGTTGACGGGGTGACGCACCAGGTGGGCGCGCGTGCGCAGCACCGCGGCGGGCGAGCCGTCACGGCTGCCGTCGTCGACACACACGACGTTGGGGAACACGGCGAGGGTCTGGTCGAGCACGGACTCCAGTACCTGCACCTCGTTGAACACCGGGATCACGACCCAGACGTCGTCGCCTGATCGACCGTCGTCGGTCACGTCGGGCTCCTCCCTGTGTGCGGTCGCCAACCTACCTGCGGGGCGGCGACCCCGACTCCGGGGTGCGTCGCCCGCAGCGCCCGACCGACGCCCACGGCGAGCACGGCCACCACCACGGCCGGGCCCGCGAGCTGCGCCACCAGCGCCGCGGTGATCGGCGCGACCGGCAGCACGAGCAGCCCGAGGAACACCACGGTGCCTGCCACCCAGCCGATCGTGACCACGCGCTGGCGGCCGAGCGCGATCAGCGTCGGCTGCACGATGAGCGCCATCAGCATCAGCATGGTGGCCGCCCCGAGCAGCCCGAGGGTGACGGCCGACGGGCGCACCGCGGTGTTGAACAGCACCTGCGCCGCCCACGGCCCGACCAGCACGGCTGCGACCACCACGGCCACCCCGACACCCCCCACGAGGCCGACGACCTGCCACAGCCGCCTGCCCAGCTCCGCGCGGTGACCGAGGGCGGCGGCACGCGTGAGCTTGGGCAGCAGCACCGCCTGCACCGGCGCGAACAGGAACAGCGGGATGCGGGCCAGCACGAACGTGGCGGCGAACACCCCCGCGGCGACGAGGTCGTCGGGCGAGCGGTAGGTGACCACGACGGGCGCCAGGTTGGCCACGAGCTGGCTCAGCGCCACCGCCACCATCAGGTAGGACAGCGACCGACCCATGCCGACGGGCGCCGTACCCGACTCGTGCGGCAGCCGCACCGCCGTCGCCACGCTCAGCGCCGCCAGCGCCGACCCGAGCGCGAACGCCATCCCGTACGCCGCGGGCGACGCGACGGCGACGGCGGCGAGCACCAGCCCGGGCAGCAGCCGCACCGCCCCCTCGACGTAGAGCGTGCGGGAGTAGGCGACGAACCGCTGCCGCCCGCCGAGCACGCCGCGCGTCCAGTACACGGCGGCCGAGCCGACGACCGCCACGAGCAGCGCGGCGAGCAGGCCGAGGCGCCCGTCGAGGACCCGCCCGAGGAACAGCGGCCAGGCCACCAGCACGGCCACGACGAGCACGGCCAGCGACCGCGCGGCCAGCACCGCCGACCGCCGTGCGACCGGTCGCACTGGCTCCCCGCGGGCGACGGCCGAGCTCACCGCGCGGCTCGTCTCCTGCTCCAGCGCCGCGAACACGCCCGGTCCGATGATGTTGATGACCAGGTACAGCGAGATCAGCGCACTGAGCGCGCCCGCGTCGTCGGGTCGGTCGAAGACGTGCCCGACGACGGCGACGAACGCGTACCCCGCCGCACCGAGCACCCCGAGCCCCAGGGCCAGGTGCAGTGCGGTGCCCGTCCGCCTGCTCATGGGGTTCGGGCGACCGTCACGAACTCGTTGTAGGCGAACACCTTGCCCAGCGGGCGCGGGAACGGGAACGAGTACTGCCGGTCCACGCGCAGGCCGACGGCCGTGAACAGGGCGGCCACCTCGCCGAAACCACAGAACCGCACGTGCGTGGCGTCGGTGGTGTAGCCCTTCTCCTGCGGCGTGATCAGCACGACCTTGCCCCCGGACCGGACGTAGGGCGTGTAGGAGCGCAGCAGGCCGAGCGCGTCGTCCTCGGGGAGGTGCTCGACGACGTGCGCGAGCAGCAGGGTGTCGAAGGCGCCGGGCCGGGCGTGCTCACTGCGGGCGAACCCGTCGGGGGTGTAGGCGTCGAGCCCGCGGTCGCGCGCCACGGCCACCGAGGCGGCGTTGTGGTCGACGCCCACCCCGTTGCCGTCGAGATGGGCGAGATTGCGGCCCAGCCCGCACCCGACGTCGAGCGTGCGGCCGAGCGCCAGCTGGCGGACGTTCCACCGGTAGGGTGCCTGCACGTCGAGCCGCTGCTTCCAGCCCGCCCCCTCCAGGGTGGCCAGGCGCTGGGTGTAGTCGGACGTGTCGGTGCCCGGGCCGGGCTCGGGTGCGGTCACCGCCTGAGTGTCCCGCGAGCCGTCCGGGCCCGGCAAACCGGACCCTGCGACACTCGGTGCCGTGAAGGTGGAGGAGACGACGATCCCCGGCCTGCTGGTCGTGGAGCTGACGCTGCACACCGACGGCCGGGGCTGGTTCAAGGAGTCCTACCAGCGGGCGAAGCTGGAGGCTGCGGGGTTGCCGCCGTTCGAGCCGGTGCAGAACAACGTCTCGTTCAACGCCGAGACCGGCACCACCCGCGGCATTCACGCCGAGCCGTGGGACAAGTACATCTCGCTGGCGAACGGTCGGGCGTTCGCGGCGATCGTCGACCTGCGGTCCGGGGCGTCCCACGGGCGGGTCGAGACGGTCGAGCTGCATCCCGGCAACGCGCTGTTCGTGCCCCGCGGGTGCGGCAACTCCTACCAGACGCTCACCTCCGACGTCGTCTACACCTACCTCGTCAACGAGCACTGGTCGCCGGACGCGGAATACACGCTGATCCAGGCGTTCGACCCCGCCCTGGGCATCGACTGGCCGATCGGCGCCGACGCCGCGATCCGCTCCGACAAGGACCGCGG
>JAKDLE010000924.1 GCA_030453005.1 Pseudonocardia sp.
GCGACCAGCGCGAACACCACACCCCACCCGGGCCGGTGTAGCCGCAGGCCGCCGGTACTGGGAACTGTCGGTCCGGGTTCCTACCCTGGACGTCATGGCACGGCTGGCGCGGATGGGCCGTTACGGCGACACTCGGGTTGCACCCCGGGTGTTGTTCGATGCCCGCGACCTGGCCTGCCCGGGCCCGCCGGCGGACGCGGTCGACGTCCAGTTCCGGACCCCGCTGTCGGTGTCGCTGCTGCTGGACCGGATGCTCGATCACCACACCGAGCAGGCCCTGACGTTCTTGACCGAGGCCTACTCCGAGGTCGTCGCCAAGACCGTCAGCGAGCTGCAGCTGGCCGCCGGCTACGTCGCCGACGGCTCCCTGTCCTGGCCGGCCCGCCTCGAGCTGGCCACCGACGCGCACCTGTTCAACAACGACGAGCTGCATGTGCGCGTGCACCACCACCTGTGGATCGGGCGCACCGCGCTCGCCCTGCACGACGGCCTGCGCCGCCCAGTCGATCTGGACGGGATACAACTGTCGCTGGCCAACGTGGTGTGGTCGGCATATCTGCGGACGCTGGACGCGGTCACCACCCGCGACCTGGGGGTCGACTGGCGCGAGCCCCGCCCAGGCGCGGCACTGGAGATCACTGCCCCGCCGATGCACATCGGGCTGACCGGCCGTGAGGACCTCGGGATCTGTTCTCAGCCGTGGGGGCCGCGCGAGGTCTGGGAGCAGCCGACCGCGGCAAGGTTGGCGTTTCAGGCCGAGCAGGAGCGCGACGTCGCCCGCGAGATCGAGCGGGGAGTGTCGTCCTGGGTGCCTCCTGACCAGCTCCGTCCGCTGACCTACCGCGACGAGCCCGACAGCTGGTGAAACTACGCCCGCCGCCAGGCGCGTAGACGACGTTCGCCTGTTTGCGGCTGATGACGCGATCCTTCCCAGGCCCTGGTAGGTCGCGGCCGCGGCCGGCGGGCTGCATGTCATGCAGAACCCGGGCCTACCGTGAGGCGGTGCGCCGGCCACGTCCCCCACGCGGGTGGCGCCGCCCCGGCAGCTCCGCAACCCCCTGCGGGGCTGTCGGTGTGTCAGCGGCCCATCCCGAACCCGTGGTCCTGGTCGCGGCCGTGATCGAGACCCTGGTCATGACTGCGCGAGCGGTAGCCGTAGCCGAGCACGTCGTCGTCGGTGGCGCGGCCACGCTCGCTGTGGGTCTGCTGGCGCTCGCGCATCTGGGCGATCAGCTCGTCGAGGCGCCACCCGGACTCCTGCGCCCGGTCCAGCGGTTCGAGCTGGGCGCGGTGCTGCTGCTCGGCCAGCACCTCACCGTGGCGCCCGCCGGCCTTCTCGGCGGCGGCGTGCTGGGCGGCGACGCGCTGGTGCAGCGCGGCCAGCGCGGCCTCGTCGCGCTGTTGGGCCGCGGCCCGCTCAGTAGCGCTGGCCGCCTGGGCCCGGTCGAGCTGCTCACGGGCCCACTGCGGGTTGGCCCGGTGCCCCCCGGTGTGCTCGCGCAGCCGATCGGCCCGTTCCCCGAGCTGCTCGCGCCAACCGGCGACGTCGGTCTTGGCCTGCTCGTAGCGGGCCGCGTACTGGCCGGCCTCGGCCTCCAGCCGTTCGCGTTGCCCGGGCCGCCACCACGGCGTGGCCTCGGCGGCCCGGGCCGCTGCCCCGCCCTGCTGCTGGATGTGCCACATCTCCCGCTGCGCCGCGCCGAACCCGCGCTCGGCTGCGTCCAGCCCCTCGTGCAGCCCCGCGAGCGTCTGCAGCTGCGCCAGCCGCGCCTCCACCGCC
>JAKDLE010000925.1 GCA_030453005.1 Pseudonocardia sp.
TGACCAGGGCGAGGAACGGGCCGATGAGCAGCGCGCCGCCGCGGATCGCGCCGACCGCGGCGAGCCCGGCAATCGCGCCGAGGCCGAAGAGACGCAGCTGCGCGGCCCCGCTGAGGCTGAGGTTCTCGATCAGGTAGCGCGGCCCTAGATCGCGCTGCTCGCGGAGCCAGCCCGCGGACTCACCCGGCCGGGGCCGTAGCCTGGCCTGCACACAGCCCAGCATCCCGGCCAGCCCCCCGGAGATCCCCCAGGCCAGCACGAACGCGAACACCGACGGCATTGCCGAGGCGATCGCCAGCGCGGGGACCAGCAGCGCGGCCCAGGCCAGGTCGTTGAGGAAGGAGCGTCGTCCGGTGCCCGCGGCGAAGAAGGCGAAGCGCCAGGCATCCTGCAGCAGCACGCCAGGCAGGACGAGCCCCAGCGCGACGAAGGCCGCGCCGAGCTGCCCGTCCAGCGCCGCGCCGACGCCGACGGTGACCGCACCCGCCACGGTGCCGACGAGCAGCGTGCAGCCCGTCATCCGGACGACGGCAGGGTCGCGGTCGACCGGCTCTGCGCCGCTGAAGCGCACGGTGAACGGGTCGCTGCACAGGCCGCGCGAGACGTTCAGGACGACCCCGTAGGTCACCCACGCGAGCCCGAATACCCCGAACCCGGCCACGTCGAGCGCCCGGGCCACGACGATGCCGAGCGCGAAGTTGGTGAGGCTGGAGACCGCCTGGTCGGCTATGCCCCACCCGATCCGGGTGGCGACTCGCCAGCGCCGGGATCGGTGGACCGCGGTCGCACGACGGGCGGGTGCGTCCACCTGGCGTCCCCCCGTGGTCCTGGCGCATCGGTGTTGCGGCCGCGGGTGATGTCGGTCCCGCATCCGCGAGTGTTACCCCGTGCCGCACCGGGCGCTGAGCCGGTTCAGCAGCCGCAGGCGGCGGACCGGGGTGTGAACGTGTTGCCGTCGTCCTGCGGGGTAGGTGCCGACATTGGGCAGCACGGCCGTGTTGTGGCGCGGCCAGTGGCGTCCGTACCGGGGGACTCGCCGGTGCGACGGGCGCCGCTTCCGCCTGGCCCGAGCGCACGGCTCTCCTACACTCGTCGGACGGAGGTCCGATGACGCGCAGGCTCTGTGGTGCGGACGAGTACCCGCACGGGTTGACGACCATCGCGGGGCACCTGCTCCCGGGAGCAGCCGGGCGGTGGCCCGCCGCCCCGTCCACCGACGGGGAGTGGGACGCGCTGCTCGCCGCCGCCGCAGCCCACCGCGTCACGGGCCTGCTGGTGGCCGCGGTCGGCGACGGTGCGCTGCCGGCCACAGCGGCGCAGGCCGGGCGGGCGCGGTCGGGGCACCGGGCCGCCCAGTTGCGGGTGCTCGGGCTGGAGCAGCAGCTCGTCGCCGTCACGGACCTGCTCGCCGCCCACGGTCTAGGAGCGCGCGTGCTCAAGGGGCCCGCGGTGGCCCACCTCGACTACCCGGACCCGGGCCTGCGCTCGTTCGGCGACCTGGACGTGCTCGTCCGCTCCGGCGAGATCGACCGCGTGGTCGCGGTGCTGTCCGCCGCCGGGTTCCGGCGCACGCTGTCCGAGCCGCGGCCCGGGTTCGACCGGCGCTTCGACAAAGGGCTGACGATGGTGCCCCCGGCGGGCTACGAGCTCGACCTGCACCGCACGTTCGTGCTCGGGCCGTGGGGCCGGCTCCTCGACCTCGGCGCGCTGTGGCGGTCGGGGCAGGACGTGGTCGTGGCCGGGACGACACTGCGGGCGCTGGACCGGCCGCACCGGT
>JAKDLE010000086.1 GCA_030453005.1 Pseudonocardia sp.
GAGGCGTCCGGGTCGGCGGCCCGCGCGCACGCCCGGTCGAGCTCGGTGGGCAGCCCGCGCGCGGCGGCGAAGTCGTTCGCGGTGCCGGTCGGGACGACCGCGAGGGTCGTCCCGGCGTCGTGCGCGGCGCGGGCGGCAGGCGCGATCGAGCCGTCCCCGCCCGCGACGACCAACCGGTCGACGCCGGGCGGCAGCGGGCGTGTGAGGTCGTCCATCGTGAGCGGTTCGACCGCCGCGCCGCCGCGGCGGAGGAGCCTGCTGATCTCGTCGGGGTCGGTGCTGCTCCCCGATCGGGTGTTGGCGACGAGTGCCAGGAGCATCCGCTGATCCTCGCAGACCCGGCGATGACGTTCGCGTGACGATCCGCGCCGGGAGGCCCTCGCCCGCATGGGCGGCGCGACGGCTGGGGTAGGCCGAGACGTCCGCGCACCGACCGCCGACCCGAGGAGGAACGAGCGTGAGCGACACGCACCTGGAGGAGTTCGTCTGGCTGGCGGACGTGACCGACGACGCCGTCCTGCTGGCCTGGGGCGGGTTCTGGTTCCGCCGCCGCGACGAGACCGACCCGTGGCGGCTGCTGCCCGCCGCCGAGCTGGGCCCGACGGACCCGGGGCGCACCCTGACCGTCGGCGCCCGGTCGCAGCCCTACGGCGACGCGACGGTCACCGTGTTCGACGAGGACGGCGCCGTGGTGGGTCGCGCGGACACCGCGAAGGTCAACCACGCCTGGGTGACCGGCCTGCGCCCCGACACCCGCTACCGCTACCGGATCGACGTCGACGGCGCGCAGTGGGCGGCCGGGCCGCGGTGGGACTGGGGACCGCTCGCCGGCGGCGGGCTCGGGCGCGGGCCGCAGGGCCGGTCCTACGTCACCACGTTCCGTACGCAACCCGCCCGGGACGTGGAGTGTCCGCTGGACTTCGCGGTGCTGGGGGACTTCGGGGTCGGCGCGTGCGAGGAGTCCGAGGCGAGCGAGCGGCAGCGCCGTATCGCGGGGGTGCTCGACCGGCTCGTCGCCGACGACGAGGTGCGCTTGGTGTTGACCACCGGGGACAACGTCTACGACGGCGGGGACGTCGACGCCGACTGGTACGGGAGCTACTTCCACCCCTACCGCTACAGCATGGCGCGGGTGCCGGTCTACCCGACCGTGGGCAACCACGACTCCGGCGAGTCCGAGCTCAGCGACAACCGCGACATCCTGGACGGGAACTTCCACGTCGCCGAGCGGTTCACCACCGCGCCGGCCGGCCGGCCGGCGTACACCGAGCACGGGCTCTACTACCGGTTCGGCCACGGCTCGGGGATCGAGTTCGTCTGCCTCGACACCTCCGAGGGCCTCGACGGCCCGTACCCGCACTACTACGAGCATCCGGGGACACAGCGGTTCCTGGGCGAGGTGCTGGCGACCGGACCGGGGCGGCCCCGGTGGCGGATCGTGTTCAGCCACCATCCCCCGTACTGCGCGGGGCCCCACCACGGCAACTCCGCGGCGATGCAGGAGTGGATCGTGCCACTGCTGCGCGAGGGCGGCGCCGACGTCCTGCTCAGCGGGCACGAGCACAACTTCCAGTACGCCGTCGCGGACGGCTTGAGCTACGTCGTCAGCGGCGCCGCCGGGAAGCTGCAGGCGGAGCCGCCGGAGGACTTCGCGCAGGCGCACACCCGCGCCTGGGCGGCGCAGGGCCACCTGCTGCACGTCCGGGTCGACGCGGAGCGGATCACGGTGGTGCCGCTGGCCGGGTACGACCGGGACGGCGGCCCGCAGCCGATCTCCACCTACGCCCCCGACGGCCGCCCGGTCGAGCCCCGCTTCACCGTGTCACCGGATCGGTAGCGCCCGAGCCCGCGTCACCCGTTCTGTGTCACCCGTTCTGTGTCACCCGTTCTGGGCGATGTCGGTGAGCACCGCGAGCAGGGTGCGGACCGGGACACCGGTGCCGCCCTTGGCGGTGTAGCCGTAGGGCCCACCGGTGTGGAACGACGGCCCGGCGATGTCGATGTGCGCCCACGGCAGGCCCTCGGGCACGAACTCCCGCAGGAATATCCCCGCCACGAGCATGCCGCCGTAACGGTTGCCGGTGACGTTGGCGAGGTCGGCGACGCGGGAGTCGAGGTCGGGGCGCAGGTGCTCGGGCAGCGGCATCGCCCAGCCGTCCGCACCGGTGGCGCGGGCGTGCGCGGCCACGCGGTCGCGGAACGCGTCGCTGCCCATGATCCCCGCGGTGCGGGTGCCCAGCGCCACCAGCTGGGCGCCGGTGAGCGTGGAGGTCTCGATGAGGTAGTCCGGCTCGTCCTGGGCGGCACGGACGATCGCGTCGGCCAGTACGAGCCTGCCCTCGGCGTCGGTGTTGAGCACCTCGACGGTCGTCCCGCCGAACATCGTGAGCACGTCGCCGGGCCGGTAGGCGGTGCTCGACGGCATGTTCTCCGCCATCGGCACCGTGGCGGTGACGGTGACCGGCAGCTCCAGGCGCGCGGCGAGCACCGTGGTGGCGATGACGGCGGCGGCCCCGCTCATGTCGGAGGTCATCGCGTCCATGTTCGCGGCGGGCTTGATCGAGATGCCGCCGGTGTCGAACGTGATGCCCTTGCCGACGAGAGCCACCTTCGCCCGCGGGGAGGGGCCCCCCGACCAGGTCAGCCGGACCAGGCGCGGCTTCCGCGAGGAGCCCTGCCCGACACCGAGCACGCCGCCGAAACCGCCCGCGGCGAGCGCGTCGGGGTCGAGCACCTCGACCTGCACCCCCGCCGCCTCGGCCAGCGCGCGGGCCCGGGCGGCGAAGCTCTCCGGGAACAGGTCGTTGGGCGGGGTGTTGACCAGATCGCGCGCCGCGGCGACGGCGTCCCCGACGGCGGCGGCGCGACGGAGCACGTCCGCGGCGTCCATGCCGTCGGAGGTGGGGCCGGTGGAGGGGAGGTCCATCCGGCGCAGCGGCGCCTTGCCCGCGCCGTTGCTGCGGTAGGCGGTGAACGAGTAGGCGCCGAGCAGCGTGCCCTCGGCGGCGGCCGCGAGGTCGATCCGGCCCAGCGTGCTCGCCGCGTGGGCGGTGCCCGCCAGCGCCCGCGCCGCCGAGCCGGACGCGCGCCGCACCTGCTCGGCGCTCGTCGCGCCGTCGACGGGCTTGCCCAGGCCGCCGGCCACCAGGAGCGGCGCGGCGAGCGCGCCCCGCGTGGGCACCTTGACGACCTCGTCGGCCTTGCCGGTGGCGCCCGCGACGGCCAGCAGCCCGGCGAGCCCGCCGTCGAACGCGGCGTCGACGTCGTCCGCGCCCGGGGCGAGCACGGGCGGCCCGTCACCGGAACCGGGCAGCAGCCCGATCACGACGGCGTCGACGGAGGCGGTGGCGGGGTCTCCGCTGCCGCGGTGGAGTTCGGTGGCCACGATTGTCCTCTCGGGTGAACAGCCGGTGCGAGATCGCTTCGAGATGCTAATGACACCACCGCGAGCGGCGGGCGGGCAGACCGGGTGACAAGGTGTCGCGGTGTCCGAGAGCGTGCAGAGACGGCTGGGGACCTCCGACGCGGTGGGCCGCGGTCTGGCGGCGATGCTCGGCACCGGCGTGTTCGCGGTGTGGACGCCCGCCGCCGCCGCAGCGGGCCCGTGGCTGCTGCTCGCCGTCGTGCTCGCCGCCGTCGTCGCGACCTGCAACGCCGCGTCCACCTCGGACCTCGCGGTCGCGCACCCGGAGAGCGGCGCCGGTTACGTCTACGGCCGCGAGCGGCTCTCGCCCGGCGCCGGGCGGCTGGCCGGGGTGGCGTTCCTCGTCGGCAAGACGGCGTCCGCGGCCGCCGCCGCGGGCGTGTTCGGCAGCTACGTGCTGCCTGCCCAGCCCACGGCGGCGGCGGTCGTCGTCATCGTGGGGGTGACGGCGCTGAACATCTCGGGGGTGCGGTGGACCGCCCGTGGTGCCTACACCCTGGTCGGCGGCACGCTCGCGGTGCTGCTGCTCGTCGTCGTCAGCGGGTTGCTGGGCGGGGGCCGCGAGGAGGCGGCCTCGGCGGCGGCGCGCACGCTCGACACGCCCGTCGCGCCGCAGGGCGGGGTTCTCGGCGTGTTCACCGCCGCCGGCCTGATCTTCTTCGCGTTCGCCGGGTACGCCCGTATCGCCACCCTCGGCGAGGAGGTGCGCGACCCGTCGCGCACGCTGCGCCGGGCCATCGGGCTGGCCCTGGGCATCACGCTCGTGACCTACCTGCTGGTCGCGGTCGCGTTGCTCGTCGGGCTCGGGACGGACCGTCTGGCCACCGAGGCGGCACCGCTGGTCGCGCTCGTCGACTCGGGGCCGACGTCCTCGCTGGGGGTGCTGGTGCGGGTCGGTGCGGCGGTCGCGTCGGGCTCCGCGCTGCTGTCGGTACTGGTCGGGGTCAGCCGCACCGGCCTGGCGATGGCCCGGCGGGCCGAGCTGCCGTCCGCGCTCGCGTTGATCGGCTCCCGCGGCACCCCGTGGCGGGCCGACGTCGCCGGGGGCCTGCTCGCGGTCGTCGTGGCGGTGCTCGCCGGCCCAGCGGCGGCGATCGCGCTCTCGGCGTGCTCGGTCCTCGTCTACTACGCCGTGGTCAACCTCGCCGCGCTGCGGATGGCCCCGCCCGAGCGCCGCTGGCCGATGTGGGCGTCCTGGCTCGGGTTGGTCCTGTGCCTGGGCCTGGCCGTGCTGCTGCCGTTGACCCAGGTGGCGGTCACCGCCGTCGCGCTCGCGGCGGGTTGGGCGCTGTGCACACTGCTGGGTCGCCGCGCGGGCTGAGCGGGCTCCGACACGCGCAGCCGGCACCGCCTTCTTCCCTCGCTGCGGACGTTGCTCCGGGCGCTCGACCGGTGCCACGCCGGCACCATGAAGCGGGTGAATCTACGGGGCGTGAGCGCCGACGAGGGTGGGTCACTTGATTAACTGGTGATACACTTTCGCTGTGCCGACCACCCGACCCCGCCACCAGATCACCGAGACTCCCGACGTGGCGCACGCTCTGGATGTCGCCGCACGGCGTTGGCCCCGCGAACCACGCTCCAAGCTCCTGCTGCGCTTGGTTCAGGCTGGTGGCACGGCTTTGGAGGAGGAGCGCACCGAAGCGGCCCGCAACCGGCTGGCGGCGGTCGACGCCACCAGCGGCAAGTACGCCGATGTGTTCACCGACGACTACCTGGCCGAGCTTCGCCAGGACTGGTCTGAGTGATCACCCTCGACGCCGGCGTGGTGATCGCCCACCTGCAGCCGCGCGATCTCCATCACCGGGCCGCTACGGCCTACCTGCGCGAGCACGCCGACGAGCGACTGCTCATCCATCCGCTGAACCTTGCAGAGGTACTCGTCGGCGGGGTGAAGGCCGGCCGCGGACAAGAGCTGCTTGCCGACCTGCACGCAATCGGTATCCGGGCCGCCGACCGGGTCGACGGCGAGCCGTTGCGGCTGGCCACCCTGCGAGTGGAGTCCGGGCTGAAGCTGCCCGATTGTTGTGCGCTGGACACGGCCCTGACCTCGGGGTCCGCCCTGGCCACCTTCGACGACAACCTGGCCGAGGCCGCCCGCACGCGCCACCTCGCCGTGGGCCCGGACCCTGGTGTGATGCGCAACGACCCTTCCCCCTGACGATTGCCTCGCGATGCTCGGACCCGAGGTTCCGGGTGGCGCCCGCCGACTGTCATTCCACACTCAGCTCAGCCACGCAGGTCCCGGCGTCGGTATCCACGCACCCCGGCGGCTCCCAGCCCGGCGGCCACGCCGAGCATCACGAGCCCGCCCGCGACGTCGGGCGCCGCGGCGGGCACCGGGGCCAGGTGGGCGAACGGCGAGAGCCCGCCGACCCACTCCGGGGCTCCCACGCTGTCGGCGAGGACCTGCAGCAGGAACCCGCCGACCGCCGGGAGCGACCCGACGAGCACGACGGCGCCCGGCGCGAGGCCGAGCGCGAGTACCGCCGCGCCGAGGCACAGCGCCACCACCGGCAGCACGTTGAGTGCTCCCGCGAGGGCCGCGCCGGCGGTGAGCGGGGCGCCGACCGCGGCCGATCCCGCCCACAGGGCGAGGCCCGCGGTCGCGACCAGCACGACGGCGCCGGAGGCGGTGACCGCGACCTCGGCACCCAGCAGGCGCGACCGGCTCACGGGACCGGCCAGCAGCAGGGTGTGCCTGCGGTCCTGCTCGTCCTGGGCGTGCGCGCCGGTCCGGACGGCCGTGAACACGCCGACGGGCACGGCGAGCAGGGTGAGCAGCGCGGCGGCGTAGCCCTCGACGGCGTCGAGCCCGGCGAACCCGGCGTCCGCGGCCAGCGCGCCGAACTGCGCGTTCTCGGCCAGGAACGTGGTGACCGACACCGCGAGCACGCCGATGAGCAGGTAGTACGCGCCGATGCCCGCGCTCCACCCGGCCAGCGGTCGCAGCGACCGCCGCAGGGCGAACGCGGACACCGACCCGAGCAGGGCACGCTGGGGTTCGCGTCCGGTCGACGGGGCGGTCCAGCCGCCACGCAGGTCGCGCCGCGCCGCGGCGGCCGAGGCGGCGAGGGCCGCGGCGGCGGCCGCGAGCGCGAGCACCACCAGCGGCAGCGCCCGGTCGGCCTCGAACGGCCGGACCAGCGCCGTCAGCCCGAACGGGGAGAGCCAGCGCAACCAGCCGAGCGCCCCGTTCCCGTCGCCGAGCATGCGGGCGAGCAGCGCGGCCCCGAGCAGCGCCGTCGCGGCTCCGCTCGCCGCGCCGCGGGTCGGGAACAGCTGCGCGGCCAAGATCCCCGCCGCCGCGAAGAACACCCCGGTGAGGCCGACGCCCGCGCCGTGCAGCACGGCCCCGTGGACGGTGGTGCCCGCGGCGATCATCGCCACCGCCGTGAGCCCGCCGATCACGAGCAGCGCGGCGCAGATCACCCCCAGGTGCCCGGCCACGACCGTCCGCAGCGGCACCCGCCCGGCGAGCAGCAGGTCCCAGCGGCCGGCGTCCTCCTCCCCGCGCGTCACGCGGGTGGCGGTGAGCAGGCCCCACACGCCGACGAGGACCCCGACGACGGTGCCGGTGCGCCAGACGGCGAACCCGCCCGGGTCGTCGAGCGCGACGGGTTCGCCGAACAGGGTGCGGATCGCCGGGTTCTCGGCGAGCGCACGGAGGGCGGCGACGTCGGCGGCGCCGGACAGGGTGCTCTCGTAGGTGGCGACGACCAGCGCGGACATCCCGGCGACGACGAGCCCGACGACCAGCGCCCCCCGTCGGACCTGCCGGACGGCGAGCCGGGTGACCGCGCGCCCGGGCGCGGGAGGGACGGCGGGACGGGCGAGGCCGGGTCCGGCGACGTCGACGGCGGTCATCGGGACGGCTCCGTCAGCTGGTCGGAGCCGTAGTACTCCAGGAAGATCTCCTCGAGCGTCGGTTCCCTCACCTCGAGCGCGGTGACGTCGGCCTCGGCGAGCGCGCGCAGCGCGGGCCCCGGCGCGCCGTCGAGGGTGAGGCGCAACCGGGATGGCCCGACGGTCTCGACGGCCTGCACCCCGGGCACGCCGAGGAGGTCCGGGGCGCGACCGGAGTGCGTGATCGCGACCTCGGTGCGGTGCAGGCGTCGCAGGTCCGCGATGCCCGCCACCTCCACCAGCGTGCCCGCGCGCAGGATTCCCACCCGGTCGCACACCGCCTCGACCTCGGCGAGCTGGTGCGAGCTGAGGAACACCGTCTGCCCGCGCTCGCGGGCCTCGCCCACCGCGCGTTGGAACTCCCGCTCCATGAGCGGGTCGAGCCCGCTGGTGGGCTCGTCGAGCACGAGCAGTGGCGCACGGGTGGCGAACGCCGCCACCAAGGCGACCTTCTGCCGGTTCCCGGTGGAGTAGGCGCGGGCGGGTCGGCGCAGGTCCAGGTCGAACCGCGCGACGAGCTCGTCGCGGTAGGCCGCGTCGACGCCCGGCCCGGTGCGGCCCAGCAGTTCCAGGGTCTCCGCGCCGGTGAGGCGGGGCCACAGCGCGACATCGGCCGGTACGTGGGCCAGTAGCCGGTGGGCGGCTGCGACGTCGGCGGCGTCGACTCCGAACAGCTCCGCCCGCCCGGCGGTGGGCCGGACGAGGCCGAGCAGCAGCCGGATCGTCGTGGACTTCCCGGCGCCGTTGGGGCCGAGGAAGCCGAACACCTCGCCGGGCGGAACCGTGAGATCGAGGGCGTCGAGTGCGACGACCGGCCCGTAGTGCTTGGTGAGCCCGTGGGTCTGCACAGCGGGGACGGACATGAGCGACCTCCGTGGTCGAACTCCGTCACCGACGGCCGTCAGTGACGTGCCGACCAGACTTCCCGGCGCTCCTGGGAGGACTCTACTCCCGCCGGGCGCCGTGCGGGAGGGCTCGCACCGCGGGCGGGTTGGCTGAGCCAGCAG
>JAKDLE010000926.1 GCA_030453005.1 Pseudonocardia sp.
GCAGCCCAGTACGTCGGGCAGCCCAGTACGTCGGGCAGCCCAGTACGTCGGGCAGTGCCAGCGCGCGAAGGCCGGGTCGGTGTTCGGCGGGGCGTTCCACTCCGCGCGCAGGTGCAACGGGAGGGCAGGCACCTGCCAGGCCGCAGCGGCGCCGTAGATCAGCCGGAACGCGGTCGTCGAGACGTCGTGGGCGCTGACCCGTCCGGTCGTGAGCAGCTGCTCGATGTCGCGCGCGACGGTCTCTCGGGGCAGCAGGCTGGCGTGCCAGCCCGGCAGCGCCGTCCACGGGACGTGCGACACCTCGCCGTGGTAGACGACCGTGGCGCCCGACAGCGGGACGAAGGCGAACGTCTGCACCCCGCCGCCGACCGGGCACAGTATCGAGGGCCGGAACAGCCCGGCGTTCTCCACCACCGACCGGACCAGCGGCATGTCCGCGCTGACTTCGAAGCCCGGGTTGAGCAGCCGGAGCATCGCCAGCAGCCCGCGGACCTCCCAACCGCCGAGCCAGCCCCACCCGGTCTCCCCGGCGGGCGGGTAGTACACCCGGCCCGGCCGGGGCAGCGGGCTGGCCATGACGAACGACGAGACGGGCGCCGCGGGGTTCGCGGTCAGGTAGGCGCGCGCCACCAGCGTGCCCTCGCTCTCGGCGACCACCGCGACCGGCCGCCCGGTCCGCGCGGCGAGCCAGTCGACCTGGGCGGCGAGCTTGGCCGCGCTGACGTCCACGGCCTGATGCGTCCAGATCGGTTCGTAGGGCAGCGGCCCGGCCGGGCCGAGCCCCTGGTAGGAGTAGTGCCAGCTCGCCAGCTCGGTGCTGCTGAACAGCGCGAACGGGCCGCCGTCGAACGCGGTGTTGTAGCCGGCGACGAACAGCACCGGCTGCCCCCCGGGCACCGGTGCCGGTCCGGACGGCCGCTGCCGGTGGTCGCCGACGGCGGAGCTGACCAGGAAGCCCCCGCCCACGAGGAACACCGCGAGCACGGTGAGCATGGCCACCGGGGCCAGCGGTCTCGGGTGTGCCGGCTCCCCGGCGTGCACGCCGACCCGGACCAGGCCGAGCCAGATCACGGCGTTCAGCAGCCCCGCGGCGAACGCCGCGAGCACGGCCACCCACCCGGGGGCCACGCTGATCACCAGGGCCTCGACGGTCAGTGCCAGCGCGGCGAGCGCGACCCAGCCCGCGCTGCGCCACAGCACCAGCCGCCGCCACCAGCGACCGGTCACCGCCAGCGGCAGGACCAGCACCGTGACGAACGCCGCGACGATGGACAGCAGCATGAACCACGAGTAGGCGACGGCCTGCGCGGCGAACGCGACCGCGACCCACGGGGACAGCGCGACGACCGCGACCGCGGTGGCCACCAGGTTGCGCCGCAGCAGCACCGGCCAGCTCTCCCGCGGCGTGCCCGCGGGCCAGGCGAGCACGACGATCGCGGCGGTGACCAGCGTGCGGAACGCCAGCAGCGCCGCGAGCTGCCAGATCGTGCTCGTCCACGACCAGCTGTACGGGAACACCCACCGCAGGTCGTGGTACACGCCGAGCGAGGCGGGCGCGCTGATCTGCGGCGCCAGCGGCATCGCCGACCGGAAGCCGGTGACCTGCAGCGCGATCGCCTCGACCAGCGCCAGCCCCCCGCACAGCGCGAACAGCGGCCAGCGCCGCCGCAGGACGCTGTTCCCTCCCGCGCTCTCCTTCGAGGCGGCGCGCTCCACCATCTCCGACCCCTCTCTCGCGTCGCCCGCCCCGTACGGCGATCCCGCAACAATGCCGG
>JAKDLE010000927.1 GCA_030453005.1 Pseudonocardia sp.
GCGGCGGGGGCGCCGGGGCGCCGCCGCGGGGGGGGCGCGGTGCGGGGACCCGTCGGCACCCGCGGCGGCCGCGCTCGCGGAGGCGTCGCAGCGGGTGCATGACACGGTCGGCGCGGCTCGCGACTCCGCGCGGGCGGGGGAGCGGGTGCTGCTGCTCGTCACCGACGTCGAGGCGCTGCTGCCCGCCGCGGCGAACCCGCCGCCGCTGTCCACCCTCGTCCTCGACGCGCTGCGCGACGCCCTCGGCGTCCCCGGGCTCGTCCTCGTGGCCACCACCTCCACCCCGGAGTCGGTCGACCCACGGCTGCGTGCGCCCGACGTCGTCGACCGCGAGCTCGGCCTCGCCCTGCCGGACCTGCGGGTGCGCACCGAACTGCTGCGCAGGCTGCTGGCCGCGGTCCCGGTGGCCGACGGTGTCGAGCTCCGGGCAGTCGCCGAACGCACACCGGGTTTCGTGGCGGCCGACCTCGTCGCCGTGCGCCGCGAGGCGGCGGTGCGCGCGGCGCTGAGGGGAGCCGCCGAGATCGGTCAGCCCGCCCAGCTCGACGCCGTCGGCTCGGTGCGTCCGATCTCGATGTCGTCGTCGGACACGCTGCAGACCGGTGGGATCACCCTCGACCAGGTCGGCGACATGGTCGAGGTCAAGCAGGCGCTCACCGAGGCCGTGCTGTGGCCGTTGCAGTACCCCGACTCGTTCGCGCGGCTCGGGGTCGCCCCGCCGCGTGGGGTGCTCGTGTACGGCCCGCCCGGCTGCGGCAAGACGTTCCTGTTGCGCGCGCTCGCGGGGACCGGGCAGCTCAACGTGCTCGCCGTGAAGGGTGCCGAGCTGCTCGACAAGTACGTGGGCGAGTCCGAGCGGGCCGTGCGCGAGCTGTTCCGCCGCGCCACCGACGCCGCGCCCGCGCTGGTGTTCCTCGACGAGGTCGACGCGCTGGCCCCCCGGCGGGGGCAGTCCACCGACTCCGGGGTGGCCGACCGGGTCGTCGCCGCCCTGCTCACCGAGCTCGACGGCGCCGAGCCGCTGCGCGACGTGATCGTCGTGGGCGCCACCAACCGGCCCGACCTCATCGACCCGGCCCTGCTGCGCCCCGGACGGCTGGAGCGGCTCGTGTACGTGCCGCCGCCGGACGCCGTGGCACGCGCCGACATCCTGCGCGCGTCGAGCCGCAACACCCCGCTCGCCGCCGACGTCGACCTCGACGCCCTCGGCGCGGAGCTGGACGGCTACAGCGCCGCCGACTGCGCCGCGGTGCTGCGCGAGGCCGCGCTCACCGCCATGCGCGAGTCGCTGGAGGCCGTCGAGGTCACCGGGGGGCACATCGCCGCCGCGCGGGCCGCGGTGCCCGCGTCGCTGGACCCCACCCAACTCGCCGCCCTCGCGGCATACGCCCAGCGCCGTGCCTGAGCTCGCCCCGTCCTGCCGTCAGCCGGTCTTGGTGTCCTGCGGGCCCTGGTAGTCGCGGGTGAGGATGACGATGACGCCGGGCGAGGCGTCCTTGATGCCGTCGAAGCGGGGCTCGGCGCGCAGGCCGAAGGCCTCGGCCAGGAAGACGGCGGCGTCCTTCTCGGCTGTGCCCTCGCGGAAGTAGACGGTGGACACCGGGATGAGGCCGCTGTAGCCGCCGATGTCGGTGACGGTCCACCCTCCGGCCTCGAAGTCCTGGGCGCCGCGAGCGGCGAGTCCGGTGATCGTGCTGTTGTTGTAGACGCGCAGCGGCATGCGCACGTCCGCGACGGTACCGCCGGCCCCGAAGTCACCGGCCGCCGTGGCTCC
>JAKDLE010000087.1 GCA_030453005.1 Pseudonocardia sp.
GACCAGCACCGCCCGGACCTCGCGCAGCAGCGCGGTGAGCGCCTGCGCGGTGGGCACGCCCGCCGGCCCGGTCGGCAGCACCCGCAGCCACGGATGGCGCTCGGCGAAGAACGGGTCCGAGTCGGTGACGGCCCCGGACGGGTGAGCGTGCAGCGTCAGCAGCGCCTCGCCGCGGCCGCCGAGCGGGTGCAGCGCGGCGTCGTGCCGGGCGAGGACGTCGGCCAGCCCGTCGAGCAGCGCGGTGGCGTCCGCGGCGTCGTCGGGCGCGGTCCGCCCGGTGATCCATACGCGGCCGTCGTCCTCGTGGGAGGTGCGCAGCGCCGCGTGCGTGACCGCCACGCCGTGGGCGACGTCGAGCCCGGAGCCGACCGCCTCCAACACGGCCCGACCCGGGAACGGCACGTCGGCGAACCCGAACATCGCCCAGTGCGCCAGCTCGGACGCGGGCGCGCGCCCCCAGCCGAACGGCAGGTGCCAGCCCGACGCGCCCCGCGCGGCGAGGCCGTCGAGCACCGGGGTGTGCGCCGCCTCGGCGGGGGTGCGGCCGCCGAGCTCGGGGACCGGTCGGTCGCCGAGGCCGTCGAGCACGACCAGGACGACCGGGACGCGGTCGTCGGGCAGCCGGGGCTGCGTCTCGCCGTGGTGCAGCGTCCCGTCCTCCCGCGCCCGGACGACGTCCGGTGGGTTCACCGCGGCCACCTCCGGGCGGGTCGGCGACCGTCGCGAGGCGGGCGCGTTTGCAGGCGCCCGAGGCCGGTTCCGAGCGTGGTCATCGGCGGGTCGCCAGCGGGGCCGCGGCCAGCAGCTCGTCGAGCACCGGACCGACGCCGGCGGGCACCCCGTCGTGCCGGCCCGAGCTCGCGGCCAGGCGCGCCCGGATGTCGGAGGCCGAGAGCTTGGCGGCCGGGTCACCCTCGAGCAGCGTCACCGCGTAGCCGCCTGCCTCCAGCGCCGCGGCCTTCTGCCGCTCCCAGTCGTCGTAGGCGCGCACGAACTGGCGGGCGTGCGGCGGCACATAGTCGGCCCAGACCGCGGGCCGGGTGAGGTCGAAGGGCACGACCGTGATGCGGTCGCGGTACCCGGCGCCGTCGAGGGCGGCCGTGAGCAGCCGCGCCCGCTCGAAGTAGGTGAACGGGTTGGCCGCCGCGGTGTGGCGGTGGGCGGAGGTGGGTTCCTCGTGCCGGGCCTCGGTGTCCGGGTTGGTCACCGCGACGACCACGTGAGCGCACCGCTCCAGGGCGATCCCGATCAGCTCCAGGTGCTGGTCGTGCACGGGCTGGAACCGTCCGGTCACACAGCCGAGTGCGGTCACCGCAGGAGCCCCCGCGCGATCGCGTTGCGCTGGATCTCCACCGTCCCGGCCGGGATCTTGAGGTTGCGGGCCACGCGGAACAGCTTCTCCTCCGGCGAGCCCGCGAGCAGGCCGGTGCCGCCGTGCACCTGCACCGCGCGGTCCGCCACCCGGAAGAACGCCTCGTCGTTGACGATCTTGATCAGGCTGATCAGCCGCGGCGCGTCGGGGTGCAGCGGCATGGCGAAGGGGCCCAGCTCGTCGAGCTCCGCCTGCGCGACGAGCGACGTGGCACGCGCGGCGTAGACGTCGGCGTCGATGTCGGCGAGCAGGTGCTGCACCGCCTGCAGCTCCGCGATCGGGCGCCCGCCCGACGTGCGCCTCCGCGCCCGGTCGACCGCCCGCGCGAGCAGCCAGGACCCCCAGCCCGCGCACATGCCGCCGCGGCACATCCGCCGCCAGTTGATCCACGCCATCGCGAGCGCGAACCCGTCGCCGACCTCGCGCACCACGTTCTCCGCCGGCACCCGGACGCCGTCGAAGGCCAGCTCGCCGGTGAGCCCGTCGGCCAGCATCGTGGGGATGTCGCGGCCGCGGGTGACGCCTGCCGCGTCCGCGTCGACGAGGAACATCGTCAACGACCGGGTGCCCGCACCGGCCTCGGTGACGGCGACGACCTGCAGCACGTCGGCGAAGTGGGAGTTGGTGATCCACGCCTTGTGCCCGTCGATGATCCAGTCGGTGCCGTCGCGGTGGGCGCGGGTCTCCATCGCGAGCACGTCGGTGCCCACGGAGGTCTCGGTGTTGCAGAACGCCCCGGTGATCTCGCCGGCGAGCAGCGGCGCCAGGTAGCGCCCGCGAGCGGCGTCGGAGCAGTGTTCGATCGCCGGGCTGGCGCCCTCGGTCCAGCCCAGCGCCGCCAGCCCCAGGCCCAGCCCGGAGCTGCGGTAGACGAACTCCTCGACGTGCTGCATCTCGACCCGCGAGAACCCGCCGCCGCCGACGTCGGCGCTGATGTGCGGGTTGTAGAGCCCCGCCCTCGCGGACCGCCGCTGCACCTCCCGCCGGGCCTCCCACACTCCTGCGTGCATCCGGCCGTGGGCGTCGAGCGCGGGGTTCCACGGCGTGCCGACGCCCGCCCGGTCCAGCTCGGCGGCCACCGGCGCGACCTCGGCGTCGAGGAACGCCCGGAACCGGGAGGTGTAGCCGGTGACGCGGTCGGATGCCACGACGGTGCCCGTACCCATTGCCATGCCCGCACGGTAACGGCCTCCTCCCGCCGGAGGCAGCGTGCGGGCGGCGCGAAGTGGACCGCGAGGTCGTGCACGGCGACGTCGAGCTGCCGGTCGTGGGCGACTCGGGCCGGGGAGTCGAGCAACGACCACGTCCACGATCACGACCTGGCGGCCGCGCCCGATCCGGCGGGGTGACCCGGCGGTTGCGGCGGCGACGGCCGGGTAACCCGACTGTCATGAGCTTGACGATGGGTCGAGGTCCGCTCGCGGCCGACGCCGCCGACACCGCCAACTACCGGATCGAGGCCCCGCAGCGGCGGTTGTTGTTCGACCCCTTCCCCCGCCGGGTCCGGGCGGTGTTCGCCGGGGCGACGCTGCTCGACACCGTGCACGGGATGCTGCTGCACGAGACGGGCAGGCTGCCCCAGCTGTACGTGCCGCAGGCCGAGATGAGCGGGCACCGGCTGCGGCCCACCGACACCCGCATCGACTGCCCGGTGAAGGGCACGACCCACTTCCACTCGGTGACCGTCGAGGACCGGGTCGCGGAGGACGCCGTCTGGTCGCATCCCGACCCGCCGGCGCCTGCCCGCTGGCTGCGGGGCTACCACGGCGTCTCCTTCGACGCGATGGACGCCTGGTTCGACGAGGCCGAGCAGGTGTACGGGCACCTGCGCGACCCCTACCACCGGGTCGACACCCGCGCGACCGACCGCCGCGTTCGGGTGACCCTGGGGAGCCGGGTGCTCGCCGAGTCCGACCGCCCGGTGCTGCTCTCGGAGACCGGACTGCCGAACCGGCTCTACATCCCCGCCGCTGACGTCCGCGCCGACAAGTTGACGCCGAGCGCGACCAGCACCGTGTGCCCCTACAAGGGCACGGCCGACTACATCGACGTAGGCGACGTGAGCGAGGTGGCATGGCGCTACCGCGAACCGCTGTCCGACGCGGCCGGGGTGGCCGGGTACTGGTCGTTCGACGACACGAAGGTCGCCGTGCTCGCCGACGCCCGCAGCGCCCCGGGCGACCCGGCGCTGCGCCGGGTCGCGGACCCGCAACGGCCCTGACTCCTCGGTCGATGGTGGAGGAGGTGCGGTGGAGATCGACCCCTCCGCGGCTGCGGTCGCCGGGTCTTGCTCTGCGCACCCATACGCACCATCGCGAGCATGATCAGTGCGTGCGGTACAGGAGCGTCACGCGTGGCGCTCCTGCACCGCAGACGGCGATCACGAGGCCGGTCCGAGCCGTCCGTCGTGCTCGCGATGACCACGCCGGTGTCCGGTGCGTATGGGTGTGCAGAGCAAGCCTGACCGACATCCGGACACCACCGGTGCCCGCAAGGCCGTTGCAGGTGGCCCCGCCCGTGAGCCGCTCGCCCGCCGCCGGATCGTCGTCGTCGACGGGGTCGTCGCACCGCACGGGCAGGGCGACCGACCGGCGGGACGTGGCTCGGCCCCCGACCGCTGAGACGGTGTGCCGTCGCGGGGCTGCCGCGGGAGGCGGCGACCGTCAACCCGTCGCGTCGACGCTATTGGGCTCGTCCGTCCGCAGCCGGCGCCGCCAGTAGGCCCCCGTGACGGCCAGCAGCAGCGGTCCCCAGAGCAGGGCGGGGAGGTAGCAGGCCACCATCAGCAACGCTCCGACCGACCCGGGCCGGTCGGCGAACCCGCTGACCCGGTCCCAGTGGCGCACGCCCGAGGCGCAGACGACCAGCACCGTCACAGCGCCGGCGGTGGCCGCGACGACCGCGACGGCGGCGGGGACGCGTCGGCCACCGACGACGGGAATCCTGTCGGGGACGCGCTCTCCCCACCCCCGGACCAGCCCCAGGGTGAGCGAGGCGGCGAGCAGCGATCCCGCGCTGAGCGCGAGGACGTAGACCGTGCCCCAGCCGGGGATCTGCTGGCGCTGGAGCTGCTCCGCGCTCCACCCGAGCGGGATGCCGAGGCCGACCGCGGTGCGCCACACGGCCGAGGGCAGCACCGCCAGGACGGTTGCCCAGGCCGCCACCACCGCCCACCGGGGTGTCCCGGGCACGACGCCGCTCACATCCAGCCGGCCTCGCGGGCGATGCGGATGGCGTCGATGCGGTTGCGGGCGCCGACCTTGGTGATCGCGTTGGACAGGTAGTTGCGCACGGTGGCGGTGGACAGGCAGAGCCGCACCGCGATCTGCTCGGTGGACGAGCCGTCCTGCGCCGCGCGCAGCACGTCGGTCTCGCGGCCGGTCAGCGGGGTGGTGCCGGTCTCGATGGCCGCGGCGACGAGCTCGGGGTCGATCACTCGCTCGCCCGCGGCGACGCGGCGGAGCCCGGCGGCGAGGGCGTCGGCGGGTGCGTCCTTGAGGACGAACCCGCGGACGTGGGACTGCAGGGCGCGCAGCAGGTGCCCGGGCTGGCTGAGCCCGGTCAGGATGAGGACCCGGCAGTCGGGGAGGTGGTCGTGGAGCCGGGCGGCGGCGGTGATGCCGTCGCAGCCGGGCATCTCGATGTCGATGACGGCGACGTCGGGCCGGGTGCGCAGCGCGGCATCGACGATCTCGTCGCCGCGCTCCAGCTCGGCGACCACCTCGATGCCCGCCTCCAGCGCCAGCAGGGCGACCAGCGCGCCGCGGATCATGTGCATGTCCTCGGCGATCAGCACCCGGACGGACCCGGTCACGGCAGCTCCTCGGGTAGGTCGACCGCGAGCCGGAACCGCTCGCGGGGCAGCGTCCCGGCGGTCAGGACCCCGCCCAGAGGCGTCAGGCGGGCAGTGAGCCCGGCGAGCCCGCTGCCGGGCGGGGCGCCGTCGGGGGTCGCGCCGTCGTTGACGAGCTCCAGGTGCAGCCGCCCGCCGTGCCGGCTCCCGCGGATCGTGACCCGGGTGGCCTCGCTGTGCCGCAGTACATTGGTGACCCCCTCCCGCAGCACCCAGCCCAGTGCGTCGTCCTGCGCCCGCGCGGTGTCGGACAGCGTCACCTCGGTACGGGCCTCGATCCCCGCCGCGCGCAGCAGTCGGGCCGCGCCGTCGAGCTCGCTGCGTACCGAGGTCGGGTGGCGGTCGAAGGCGACCGCGCTGACGTCGCGCAGGGCGGCGCGGGCGACGGCGGTGAGGCTCTCGACCTCGGCCAGCGCCGCCTGCCGGTCGGTGGCCCACAGCCGCATCGCCAGCTCGCCCTTCAGCGACACCGCGGACAGGCTCTGTCCGAGGACGTCGTGCAGGTCGCGGGAGATGCGCAGGCGGTCCTGCGCGACGGCGGTGTCGGAGAGGCCGGCGTGGGCGGCGGACAGGTCGTCGAGCACCCGGACCAGGCGGGTCGCGGCGAGCAGCGCGATCGGACCCAGGGCGGCGACGAGGACGTTGTAGGCCGCGGCCCAGGACGACACGACCGGTCCGAGCGCGTACTGCGCCGCGACCTGCAGCGTCAGCACCGCCTCCGAGCCCAGGACGACCAGCGCTCCGAGGGCGGGCCCGACCCGGCGGGGCAGGAGCATGACCAGCGAGGCCACGAACGCCCATTGGGTGATGATCCAGGTGTGCGGCAGCCAGATGAGTGGGAGGTAGACCAGCACGGCGAGGGCGAGCAGGGTCAGCGGCCAGCCCGGCGGGCGTACCCCGTGGGCGGCGGCGAGTCCGTGCCGGATCTGCAGGAGGCAGACGGCGACCGCCGCCGCGGTGACCGCCGCCGGGTCGGGGCGACCGGTCGTGTCGACCACGAGCACGGCGAGCAGGACCGGTCCCAACAGCAGCGGCACGTGCGCCGCGGCCAGCAACCAGCGCGACCGCACGCCGAGCGGCCGCCCCGACGGCGCGGACCGGCCGAGCAGGGTGGGTGGGGTCATCGCGGTACCTGCGTCGGCGTGTCGGCGGCGCCCTCGGGCAGCACGACGAGCCGGGGCGCGGCGCGCACCCCCGCGGGGGCGCCACGCAGGACGACGCTCCCGGTGGCCCCGCCCCGCAACAGTCGGGCGGTGGCCGAGCGCAGCTGCCGACGTAACGCCTCCTCGTCGTCGGGAGGTAGTGCGGCCTGCGGGCCGACGGTCCGAGCGGGGATTCCGGCCGCTACGAGCAGGGCCGCCGCCGACTCCAGCTCCGCGTGGAACGCCGACCGCTGGTACCCCCGGACCACCCGGCGTGCCTGCGCCAGAGACCGGCGCGACGCCGCGACCAGCTCCGCCAGCTCGGTCGGGGACCGTTCGTCGGGCGGGGAACCGGAGATGTGTTCGGCCCGGTCGACCAGGTTCGCGAGGGCGACACCCACCGTGGCACGCAGCTCGTCGTCGATGCGCAGCCGCTCCCGCAGCAGGGCCTGGCCTGCCAGCTCGCTGTGGGCCTGCTCGAGCCGCCGCACCCCCGCGACGAGCGCGACGAGCGCGTAGAGCCACAGCACCTCGGTCGGGTACCAGAAGTCCTCGACCGAACCGCCCACGGCCAACGCGAGCGGCGCGGTCGCGGCGGCGAGCGCGAGCAGGACCGCGGGCGCCCGGGCCGGGCGGACCAGCAGCATCGCCGCGACGGCGAGGGCCGGGAAGACCGCCAGTGACTGAGCACCGGTCGTCGACGCGGCTGCGACGAGCACGGCCCCGATCCCGCCCACGAGCCACCATGCCCCGCGCGGACGGCGACCGCGCACCACCGCGACCACGATCCACAGGAACAGCGGCAGATAGCAGGCCGTGGCGAGCACCGCGGGCAGCAGCACCCCCGGGGTGACGCCGACCCCGATCGCGGCGACCTCGAACACCGGGAAGGCCGTGCACGCCGTGACCGCGACGCCGATGGTCCACCGGTCCGCCGCGGACGGTCGGGTCGCGGTCACTCCGGCGGTCTGCGTCGCCCTCACCCGCCCACGTCCGACCCGCAGCGGCCGGGCCCGGACGGGCCCTGTCCCTGCAGGCAGTGTGGCCGTCGAGGTGCCCACCGCTCAACACCCTTCGTCGCGCCGGGGGCCTGCCGCCCTCCGATGGTCGCATTCTGGTCCGTCGGCGCCGGTCCGGGCAGGGGCCGGCATCACCGGCCGGACGATGACGTCCGTCATCACCGGAGCGCCGTCGGACGTCACCCCGATCACCGGACTTCCGCCCCTGTTCCCGGCCGTCGCTCCCGGCCACGCTTCCGGGATCCCGTATCGACAGGACGAGGAGTTCGGCGTGCGACTCAGTGTGAACATCTTCCTCAGCCTCGACGGTGTCATGCAGGGCCCGGGCGCGGTCGACGAGGACACCAGCGGCGGCTTCGACCGCGGGGGGTGGCTCGTCCCGCAGGCCGACGCCGCCAGCAGCGCCGTGGTGGCGGGCTGGTTCAGCCGGGCCGACGCGATCCTGCTCGGTCGCAGCACCTACCGGATGATGCAGGCCTACTGGTCACAGGTCATCGACCCGGACAACCCGGTCGCGGTCGCCCTCAACACCTACCCCAAGCACGTCGTGTCCGCGACGCTCGACGACGCCGCGGCCGACTGGACGGGCACCAGCGTCGTCCGCGGGGACGTGGTCGACGCCGTGCGCCGCCTCAAGGACCAGCCCGGCCGCGAGCTCCAGGTGCACGGCAGCCACCGGCTCGCCCGGACCCTGCACGACGCCGGGCTCGTCGACGTCTACCGCCTGCTGTACTTCCCGGTCGTCGTCGGGACGGGCAAGCGCCTGTTCGACGGGGGCGCGGTGCCCTCGTCGTTCCGGGTGGACAACGGTGAGATCCTCGAGTCCGGGGCCGTGTCGCTCACGCTGGCGCCGACCCGGTTCTCGACCGGCGACTACGTGGTGCGCGACGGCCAGGAAGCCGTCACCGCCTCGACGGCATGACATGACCGCTACCTGCGCCTGGGGCG
>JAKDLE010000928.1 GCA_030453005.1 Pseudonocardia sp.
GGTCAGCACGCTCTTCGGGCCACGCTGGGGGTCAAGGGGTCGCAGGTTCAAATCCCGTCGTCCCGACGGCCGAAACGGGCGGTTCCTTTCGACGGGGGAACCGCCCGTTTCGCGTTCCACCAGCGGAAACGCCGAATCTGTGGATCTCCGTTGCTGCGTCTACTTGATCACGCAAGTTCGACTTGATGGATCTTCGGGGACCGATTCGGGACCATATCGGCAATGGTTGTCATCGTACCGATGTGCCTCGTCCGCGCTCGCGAAGATCCGGGATGGACGGCCTGGAGCGGCTACCGGCTCGTCACGGCCGTCGCCGAGCGCGCCAGGGCCACCGGCGTGCGGCGGCTCATCGCCCGCGTGCTCCCGGAGAACACCGGCGCCCTGCGCCTGGTCCGCGCCGCCTTCCCGGTCTGCCTCACCCGCCACGACGACGACGCCGTCGTCCTCAACACCGCCCGGGGCGACCTGGACACCGCCTGGACACCGCCCGGGGCGACACCGAGTTGCGCGAGACCCAGAGCCAGCTCGCCGCCAACGCGAAGACGGTCGCAGAACTGACGGCACGAATCGCGCCACCGGTCGACGACGTGGCGAGGTTGGTCACCCAACCCGGCCCGCACGAGCAGATCAATCCAGAGCCCACGGTGCTCGATCAGCGTGTCCATGGTCCGATCCACGTCTGGCGAGAAGGGAACATGGGCTTGAGCAAGCACCACTGCTAACGGGTCCGGTTGAGCGTCCCGGGCCGTGCTGCGTCCGGTGATCATGGCCATCGAGCGGGGACCATCGGTGGCACAGCCGGACGGTCGGCCGGTGAGAGTGGTTCAGGACGCGAGGTAGCGCTCCAGTGCCTCGCGGGCCACCTCGGACACCGACCGACCCTCGCTGCGGGCTCGTTCCTCGGCTCGACGACGGGTCTGCTCGGGCACCCGGAACGACACCCGGGGTGAATGGCCGGTGACGGGAGTGCTATCGCCAAGGGGACGACGGCCCCGACGGTGGTGCACGTCGGCGACGGCGCGGGCGACGTAGTCGGCGTCGATGCGGCGGCCGCGACTGTCGCGTACGTCATCGCGTTCGAGGTCGATCTCGCTGTTGAGTACGCGGATCTCGTCGCTCATGGCTTCCTCCTCAGGGCGGTGGGCATGACGTGGATGACGAGCCACAGGTCGGGCAGTTCGACTGCGATGATCTCCAGTTCGACGCCGCGGTCGTCGGGGCCGATCCATTCGATGCGGGCGTCGAGGTCGTCGGTGGGCGGGTAGCGGATGTGGGTCGTGTTGTGGATGACGTGCAGGGCGTGGGCTCGGCCGATGCGGTGCTTGCGCGCCGACCGGGCGAACTTGAGATCCTGCACGGCTTCCATTATGTCTGACACGCTCTGTCGGACACAAGTGCGTTGAGATGCGACCGGCGACGACCCTCCACCTTGGGCACACCTGGGACCACACGCTCCGCGTGTTCTCTCCCCGACCTGCACCTCTTGGCCGCCTGTGCGCATCCCGTACCGCGTGTGACGTGCGGGAACGTGCATAGCGGTGTTCTGGGACCAGCGGAAACGTCGAAATCTGTGGCTCTCCGTTGCTGCGTCCACTTGATCCACGCAAGATCGGTTTGGTGGATCTTCGGGGACCGGCCAGGGTGACCAGCGCGGGCGCGAGAACGCCAGGAGGGTGCTCATGTAGACAGACCCCAGCAGGTGAGTGGTCCTGGCCATACCGACCTGTGTCTGAGCTAACGAACCAGTGACGGGTGGAAATACCCAACCACCG
>JAKDLE010000929.1 GCA_030453005.1 Pseudonocardia sp.
CTCGCGGTCGTCCCCACCAGCGACGAGGGCGTCCGCGGCCTGACCACGGACCCGGTCCGCGTGCGGCGCGCCGCCCGGGTGGGCCACGCGGCGCTCACGGCGGCGCTGTCGCGCGCGGTCGCCCCCCAGGCTGCGGGTTGACCGCCGTCCCGCGGCCCAGCAGGGTGCGGGTGTGCATGCTGACGTGATCGTCGTCGGGGCGGGGCTCGCCGGGTTGGTCGCCACCGCGGAGCTGGCCGACGCAGGCCGTCGGGTGCTGCTGCTCGACCAGGAGCCGCACCTCGGCGGGCAGGCGCACTGGTCGTTCGGCGGGCTGTTCCTCGTCGACTCGCCCGAGCAGCGACGGATGGGCATCCGCGACTCGTTCGACCTCGCCATGCAGGACTGGCTGGGCAGCGCGGGGTTCGACCGGGGCGTCGACGACCCGTCCGGCGAGGACTTCTGGGCCCGGCAGTGGGCCACCGCGTACCTCGACTTCGCGAACGGCGAGAAGCGCGCCTGGCTGCACGGGATGGGGATGCGGTGGTTCCCCGTCGTCGGCTGGGCGGAGCGCGGCGGCGGGCTCGCCGACGGCCACGGCAACTCGGTGCCGCGGTTCCACATCACCTGGGGCACCGGTCCGGGCGTGGTCGAACCGTTCGAGCGACGGGTGCGGGCGGCGGTCGCGCGCGGACTCGTCGAGGTGCGGACGGGGCACCGCGTGGACGGCCTCAGCGTCACCGACGGCGTGGTCGACGGCGTGCACGGCACCGTCCTGGAACCCAGCGGCGCCGCGCGGGGCACGGCGAGCTCGCGGATCCCCCACGGTGAGTTCGCGGCCTCGGCACAGGCCGTCCTCGTCACCGCCGGGGGGATCGGCGCCGATCACGACCTCGTCCGCGCCAACTGGCCCGCCCGGCTCGGCGCGGCACCCACGGCGATGATCTCCGGGGTGCCCGCGCACGTCGCCGGCCGGATGCTCGGCATCACCGAGGCCGCGGGCGCCCGGATCGTCAACCGTGACCGGATGTGGCACTACACCGAGGGCGTGCGCAACTGGGACCCGATCTGGGAACGGCACGGCATCCGCATCCTGCCCGGGCCCTCGTCGCTGTGGTTCGATGCCCGCGGGAAGCGGTTCGCCGCACCGAACTTCCCGGGTTTCGACACCCTGAGCACGCTGGGCGCGATCACCGCGATCACCGCGACCGGCTACGACCACTCGTGGTTCGTGCTCACGCAGACGATCATCGAGAAGGAGTTCGCGCTGTCGGGCTCCGAGCAGAACCCCGACCTCACCGGCAAGGACCTGCGGGCCACGCTCGGCCGGATCCGGCCCGGCGCGCCCGCTCCCGTCGAGGCGTTCAAGAGCCACGGTGCGGACTTCGTCGTCGCCGACACGCTCGCCGAGCTCGTCGCGGGCATGAACCGGTTGACCGACGAGCCGCTGCTCGACCTCGCCGAGCTGGAACGTCAGATCCTCGCCCGCGACCGCGAGATCGACCACCCGTTCAGCAAGGACGTGCAGGTCAACCTCGTGCACGGGGCCCGGCGCCACCGGGGCGACCGGCTCGTCCGCACCGCCGCTCCGCACCGGATCCTCGACCCGCGGCACGGCCCGTTGATCGCCGTCAAACTCCACATCCTCACCCGCAAGACCCTCGGCGGGCTGCAGACCGACCTGTCGGGCCGCGTCCTGCGCGCCGACGCCACCCCCTTCCCCGGCCTCTACGCGGCGGGCGAGGTGGCCGGGTTCGGCGGGGGCGGCGTGCACGGCTACCGATCGTTGGA
>JAKDLE010000930.1 GCA_030453005.1 Pseudonocardia sp.
CCCGCGAGGGGGTGTGGCTTGCCGGGCGCCCGCGCCGGCGGCTCCTCCTCCCGCGCGGCGAGCGACGCGACCGGGCCCGCGGCCACGATCTGACCGGCGCCGTTCACGTTGGCCGGGTCCAGCCCCAGCTCAGCGAGCCGGGCCAGCACCGCGTCGGGATCCCCGCCGAGCACGGCGCTCATCCCGGTCTCCTCCCGCGCGCACGCGGCGGCCATCTCCCGGCCGCGCACGGCGGCGAGGGCCACGGCGGCGTCGGGGGAGAGGACCCCGGCGATCGCGGCCGCGGCGAGCTCACCCACGGAGTGCCCGGCGACCGGCGTCGAGGCGGGCACGTCCAGACGCGCGGCGGCGAGCAGAGCGGCCGCGACCACCAGCGGCTGCGTCACCGCCGTGTCCTTGATCTCGGCGGCCTCCGCGGTGGTGCCGAGGCGCAGCAGGTCGAGCCCGGCGACATCGGACCAGGCGGCGAGCTGCTTGTCCGCCTCCGGGTCGTCGAGCCAGGGGGAGAGCATGCCGGGGGTCTGGGATCCCTGTCCGGGAGCGAGCAACGCGATCACAGCGAGAACACAACACCGGCCGGACCCGACGGCGGCATGCCGCCACGCACCAACTCCGGGGAGCCTGTTTGTGGGATACCGACAAAGCCTGCCGGGTCATCACCGGGGTACGCCATGTCACGTCTGCCGATCGTTGTAGGGATTCCGCAGCTCATCGACCGGAATCGCCGACCCTGCGAGGCCCAACCTGGCGGCCACGAGCGCCGTGCGCAACACGAGGGCGTCCCGCGGATCGGCGGCGACGCGGCCCGTGAGTTCGCTCACCCGACGCAGCCGGTAGCGGACCGTGTTGGGGTGCACGAACAGGGTGCGGGCGCACGCCTCCAACGCGCCGCCGCCCTCGAGGTAGGCCGCCACGGTCGCCAGCAGTTCGCCGCCCGCGACCCGCAGCGGCTCGATGACGTCGTCGACGAGCGCGCGGTGCGCCGCCGCGTCGCCGCACAGCGCGCGCTCGGGCAGCAGGTCGTCGGCCGCCACCGGTCGCGGCGCGTCCGGCCTGCCCGGGGCGGCGCGCCGCCCGGCGCGCGCCTCGCGGGCCCGTGTGGGCGCCGCGCCCAGATCGCCCGCGACGGGTCCGACGACGACCGGCCCCGGCCCGAACCCGTCGACCAGGCGCCCCAGCTGCCCGACACCCGACGACGGGTGGTCCGGTCGGTCCGGCTCCCGCTCCGACAGCAGCACGATCAGCCGGTTGCCCTGCACCCCGACGAGCACCGCACGCCCCGCACGGGCGGCGTGCCTGCGCAGCTCGCCGTGGCCCTCGGGCGCGTCGGCGGGGCTGCCCGCGACCACCCGCACGGCCGAGGCCGGGTCGAATCCGAGGGCGGCGGCGCGGGAGACCATCGCGTCGTCGGCCTCGCCGCGCACCACCGCGTCGACGACGAGAGCCTCCAACCGGGCGTCCCAGGCACCGCGGGTCTCGGCGGCCCCGGCGTAGACGGTGGCGGCGGCGAACGCGATCTCGCGCCCGAACCGCAGAATCCCCTCGACGAGGACGCGGTGCTCGGCGTCGTCGGCGGCGAGCGGGGGCAGGTGCTGCTCGAACACGTCGGTGGCGACGCGCACCAGCTCGACGGTCTGGCGCAGCGAGAGCCGCCTGGCGAGGTCGCGCGGCGCGATGCGGAAGGCCTCGGCGGTGAGCCGGATCGCCTCCCCGGGCTGCGTCAGCCAGGCGACGAAGTTGGTGACGCCGGTCTGGGTGACGAGCAG
>JAKDLE010000931.1 GCA_030453005.1 Pseudonocardia sp.
CGGCGCCCTCGCCCCAACCGGTGCCGTCGGCGTCCTCGCTGAACGAGCGGCAGCGGCCGTCCGGGGAGACCCCGCCCAGGTCGGGGAACGCGGCCGGGAACGCCATCACGGTGATCCCGCCGACCAGCGCCGACGTGCACTCCCCCGCCCGCACGGCCTGGCTCGCCAGGTGCAGCGCGATGGCCGACGACGAGCAGCCGGTGTCGACGGTCAGCGTCGGCCCGTCGAGCCCGAGGGCGTAGGCGACGCGCGCGCAGGCGAACGGCGACCCGGTACCGGTGCTGACGTAGGGCATCGAGCTCTCGGGGACGCGGCGCAGGTCGCCGACGTAGTTCTGGAAGAACGTGCCCAGGTAGACGCCGGTCCGCGTGCCGCCGACGCTGCGCGGGTCGGTCCCGGCCCGCTCGAACGTCTCCCAGGCCAGCTCCAGCAGCAGGCGCTGCTGCGGGTCCATGACCAGTGCTTCCTCCGGCGTGATGCCGAACAGCTCCGGGTCGAACCCGGCGGCGCCCGCCACGAAGCCGGCGTCGGTCACGACGTCGAGGCCCGGCAGCATCGCGCGCATGGCCAGGAACCGGTCAAGGTCCCAGCCGCGGTCGTCGGGGAACGGGCCGACGCCGATCGCGCCGGTGTCGAGCATCTGCCAGAACGCCTCCGGCGTCTCGACGCCGCCCGGCACCCGCAGCGCCGACGCCACGATGACGACGGGGTCGTCGTCGACGCCGGGCTCGTCCTCCACGGGCCGCAGCGGGGTCGCGGTCGCCCGGGCCGGGTCGCCGGCGGCCGGCAGACCGGCCCCCAGGGGCCCGTCCACCAGCCACGACGCGGTGGCCAGCGGGGTCGGATGGTCGTAGAAGGCGGTCACGCCGACGGTCGTGTCGACGGCGGCGCCCAGGCGGTTGCGCAGGTCGAGCATCGTGACCGAGTCGAGCCCCAGTTCCAGGTAGGGGCGCTCGGCGGCGACGGCGCCGGCACCGGCGTACCCGAGGACGGCCGCGACCTGGGCGCGCACGACCTCGAGCACCGTGCCCACCCGGCGGCCGGGCGGGGTGACGGCCAGCCGCTCGCGCAGGCCGCCACCGGCGGGACCGGTGGTCGCCGCGGCGCGGCGCCGGGTCGTCGGCACCAGCGCGCGCAGCAGGGCGGGCACGTCCGCGTACTCCGCGGGTGCCTGTCCGGCCGCGGTGAACGGGAACAGCGCCCGCACGGCGGCAGCCCCGGCGGGTGCACCCAGCGCCGCGTCGAGCATCCCGAGGCCCTCCGCCACACCGATGGCGCGGGTGCCGGTGGCGGCGAGCCGCCTGCGCGCGGTCTCCGAGAGGCGCGCGGTCAGGTCGCTCTCGGCCTCCCACAGGCCCCAGGCGAGTGAGGTCGCCCGCCTCCCCGCGGCGCGCAGCTGCTCGGCCGTCGCGTCGAGGACGGCGTTGGCGGCGGCGTAGTTGGCCTGGCCGGGGCTGCCCAGCACGCCCGCGACCGAGGAGAAGAACACGATGCGCGCGTCCGGGCAGCCCTCGAGCAGGGCGGCGAGGCCGCTGGTCTTCGGGCCGAGTACCGACGCGAGGTCGGCGGGGGTGAGCCCGGTGAGGGCGCCGTCGGCGAGGGTTCCTGCGGCGTGGACGAGCGTGCCGACGGGCGGGTCGACCGTGGCGAGCACCTCGGACACGGCGGCCGGGTCGGCGACGTCGCAGGCCAGGACGTCGACGGTAGCGCCAGCGGCGGTCAGGTCGGCAGCCAGTTCGGCGGCGCCCGGGGCGGCCGGGCCACGC
>JAKDLE010000932.1 GCA_030453005.1 Pseudonocardia sp.
GCTTCAGTGCATTTCCGGATGTGGCCGGAAACGCGCCAGGACGACGATCATGTACCGCAGGTGGGCACCTCCGCGCCCACCTCTGCGACGTCCGCCCTGCTGGACCGAATTGGCCAGCAGGGCCCGCGGTACGAGTCCCTCCCGTCACGAGGTCGCCGGGGCCGAAGAGCAGCGACGCGCGCGCACGCAGACCACGACTCACGGATCGGCAAACTCGCGGAGCGGATCGGCAAACTCGCGGAGCGGATCGGCAAACTCGCGGGGGGTCGGTCAGCGGAGGGCGTCGCCGATGCGCGTGATCGAGCCCGACATCTGCTCCTGCGACACCCGCGGGTAGAGCGCCAGTGCGTTCTCGTCGGTGACCCCGCTCCAGTCGTAGGTGTGGGTGATCTGCGTGCCCCCGTCCGCCGTGGGCGTGAGCTCCCAGCCGTAGGTGTGGCCGCTGGGGTCGAGCTCGCCGATCACGTGCTGCAGCGACCCGGGCGGGTGGATGGCGGGGGCCCACGTGATGCGGCGGTCGGCCTCGAAGTCGGTGATCTCGCTGCGCATCCGGTAGTCGCCGATCCCCTCCTGGTTCATGTTCATCACGAACGAGTCGCCGACGGCCGTGACGGGGCCGGACGGGGACTCGACGCCGCGGAGCATGCCCGCCCCGTCGAGCTCGGTGTGCCGGGACGGGTCGGCGAGCAGCGCGAACACGCGCTCGGGTGGGGCGTCGATCGTGCCGCTGGCCTGGAGCTTGCGGTCGTCACTCATGTGTCCTCCGTCAACGCTGATGTCTGTCCTCCGCCGAATCCACCCACGGACCGCCGTGGCCGTCAACTGATCCCGTGCACTTGGATGGGGTGATGACGACCGACGCCGCACCGGCCGCACCGCTCGCCGACTGGTTCCGCAGCGCGGTGGCCGGTGTCGCCGACGGTCCGCTGGAGGTCGCGCGCATCTCCGGCGGACACTCCAACCTCACCTACCGCATCACCGACGCGGCAGGCTCGACCTGGGCGCTGCGCCGCCCGCCGACCGGGATGGTGCTGGCCACCGCGCACGACATGGGGCGCGAGTGGCGCTTCCTCACCGCGCTCGCCGACACGCCGGTGCCGGTGGCGCCGCCCGTCGCGCTGTGCACCGATCCCGAGGTGATCGGCGCGGAGTTCTACGTGATGGGTTTCGTCGACGGCGACGTGCTCGGCGACGAGGCCTCCGGGCACCGGCTGACGCCCGACGCCCGGCGCACGGCGGGGCTCGACGCGGTCGAGGTGCTCGCGGCGCTGCACGCGGTCGATCCGGACGCCGTCGGGCTCGGCGACCTGCACCGGTCCGGCTCGTACCTGGACCGGCAGCTCCGCCGCTGGCACCGGCAGGTGCACGCGTCCGCGGTGGAGGACCTCGACGTCGTCGACGCCGTGCACGGGCGGCTGGCCGCACGGGCCGCGCAGCTGCCGCCGTCGCCGGTGCGGATCGCGCACGGTGACTTCCGGCTCGGCAACCTCGCCGTCGACGCCGCCGGGCGGGTCCGGGCGGTGTTCGACTGGGAGCTCGCCACGCTCGGTGACCCGCTCGCCGACCTCGGCTGGCTCATCGCGTCCTGGGGACGCCCCGGCGACGACGTGCCGCCGACGATTCTCGGGCCGAGCCTCGTCGACGGCTACGCCGAGCGCGCGGAGCTGGTGGACCGCTACGCCGAGCGCTCCGGGCGTGACGTCTCGGACCTGGACTTCTACGTCGCGTTCGCCCGCTGGCGCTCGGCGTGCATCGGGGCGGGGGT
>JAKDLE010000933.1 GCA_030453005.1 Pseudonocardia sp.
CTCGGTGCTCGTGGAGGCCCGACCGCAGCGCCTCGTCATCCCGTCGCTCGACGTCGACGCCCCGATGATGAACCTGGGTCTGCGCGACGACGGCTCGATGGAGGTGCCGCCCGACGGCGCCACGGTGGGCTGGTACGACCGGTCGCCCACGCCCGGCGAGCTCGGCCCCGCGGTCCTCGCCGCCCACGTCGACTGGCGGGGCGAGCGGGGCGTGTTCCACCGCCTCGGGGAGTTGGAACGGGGCGACGAGGTTCGGGTGCGTCGCGCGGACGGCGCCACCGCGGTGTTCGCCGTCCGTCGCGTGGAGCAGTACCCGAAGGACGAGTTCCCCAGCCAGGAGGTCTACGGCGACGTCGACGGCCCCGAGCTGCGGCTGCTCACCTGTGGTGGCGAGTTCGACTCCGGCGCGCGCAGCTACCGCGACAACATCGTCGTCTACGCCGGGATGACGGGGACGGTGTAGGGCGCACGTCACGGACCGCAGGACGGGTCCGCGTGACAGGATGACCACGTCCAGGTGACGACAGGATGAGGAAGCCGGTGCGAGTCCGGCGCGGTCCCGCCACTGTGACCGGGGGTAGCACTCCCGGAAGCCAGAGCTTCACGTCGTCGCCATCTCCACTGTTCGGGGCGGATCTCCCCGTGAGGAGCTCGTCGTGCGCGTGCCCGCTGTCCTGCTCACCCTGCTGGTCCTGACCGGCTGCGCCGCCGCCCCGGTCGCCGCGCCTGCCTCCTGCGAGCCCGGCTCGGGAGCCCGCTCCACCGTCGAGTACGCCGAGAACTTCTCCCTGACCTACGCCGACGGCTACCAGGTCCTCACCGTGAACGAGCCCTCGCCGGGTGCGCCCGCGGAGTCCTACGTGCTGGTGAGCTGCGGCGCGACCCCGCAGCTGCCGCCGGAGCTGGCGTCGGCGCAGCAGATCCCGGTGCCGGTCGACAGCCTGTACTCGGGTTCCACCACGCACCTGCCGCTGCTCGTCGACTTGGCGCGCCTCGACGTGCTCACCGGCGTCGCGACGGCCGGGTTCGTCAGCTCGCCGGAGGTGCGCGAGCGCATCGACGCCGGTGCCGTGGCGGAGTACGCGCCGACCGAGCGGATCGCGGTGGAACGCGTCGTCGCCGGCCGCCCGGATGTGCTGATGACCGGCGGCTTCGACGACCCCGCGTACGCGTCGCTGCGGGCCGCGGGCATCCCGGTCGTCGCGAACGCCGAGTACCTGGAGCCGACGCCGCTGGGGCGCGCGGAGTGGATCAAGGTGATGGCCGCGCTCACCGGTGACGAGCGGCGTGCCGCCGCCGTGTTCGACGAGGTCGAGGCCGCCTACGCGGAGAACGCCGCGCTGGCCGCGCAGGCCGAGCCGGTGCGCGTACTGGCCGGGTCGCTCTTCGAGGGCGTCTGGAGCGTGCCTGCGGGGGGCAGCTACCTCGGCCGTCTGCTTGCCGACGCGGGCGGTGCGAACCCCTGGGCCGACGACCCGTCGACGAGCAGCCTGACGGTGGACTTCGAGACCGTCTACGCGCGGGCCGGGCAGGCCCCCGTCTGGCTCGCCACCCAGGACTGGGGCAGCCGGGCCGACGCCCTGGCCGCCGATCCCCGCTACGGCGAGCTCGCCGCCATGCGCGACGGGCGGACGTGGACGGCCAACCGCTCCATCGGCCCGGGCGGCGGCAACGACTTCTACGAGCGCGGCGTGACCCGCCCCGACCTCGTGCTCGCAGACATCGTGGCGATCCTGCACCCCGAGCTCGCCCCCGACCACGA
>JAKDLE010000088.1 GCA_030453005.1 Pseudonocardia sp.
GATCTTCCGCGCGGCCAGCGCCGTGCCGTCGGCGACGGTGACCTGCCCGGCGTGCAGCGAGCGCCCGATGCCGACGCCACCGCCGTGGTGGATCGACACCCAGGTCGCCCCGGACGCCGCGTTGACCAGCGCGTTGAGCAGCGGCCAGTCCGCGATCGCGTCGGACCCGTCGGCCATCGCCTCGGTCTCGCGGTAGGGCGAGGCCACCGAGCCGGAGTCGAGGTGGTCGCGGCCGATGACCACCGGTGCGGAGAGCGCACCGGAGGCGACCATGTCGTTGAACCGGGCGCCTGCGCGGGCCCGCTCGCCCTGGCCCAGCCAGCAGATCCGGGCGGGCAGGCCCTGGAACGCGACCCGCTCGCGGGCCGCGCGGATCCAGCGCTGCAGGTTGTCGTCGTCGCCGAACAGCTCCAGCACCGCATCGTCGGTGGCGTGGATGTCGGCGGGGTCGCCGGACAGCGCCGCCCACCGGAACGGGCCCCTGCCCGCGCAGAACAGCGGCCGGATGTAGGCCGGGACGAACCCGGGGAACGCGAACGCCCGGTCGAAGCCGCCCTGGCGGGCCTCGTCGCGGATCGAGTTGCCGTAGTCGAACACCTCGGCGCCGCCGTCGAGGAACCCGACCATCGCCTCCACGTGCCGGGCCATCGACTCGCGGGCCCGGTCGGTGAACTCCTCGGGCTTCGCGGCCGCGTAGTCGGGCCAGTCGGCCAGCTCGACCCCGGCCGGGAGGTAGGACAGCGGGTCGTGTGCGGAGGTCTGGTCGGTGACCACGTCGACCTCGACGCCGCGGCGCAGCAGCTCGGGCAGCACGGTGGCACAGTTGCCGACCACGCCGACCGATGCCGCCCTGCGGTCCCGGCGGGCGGCGGCGCAGCGGGCGACGGCGTCGTCGAGGTCGGTGGCCAGTTCGTCGAGGTAGCGGTTCTCGACGCGGCGCCGCAGCCGCGCCGGGTCGACGTCGACGACGAGGCACACGCCGCCGTTGAGCGTCACCGCCAGCGGCTGCGCGCCGCCCATCCCGCCGCAGCCGCCGGTGACGGTCAGCGTGCCGGCGAGGCTCCCGCCGAAGCGCTTCTCGGCGACCGCGGCGAAGGTCTCGTAGGTGCCCTGCAGGATCCCCTGGGTGCCGATGTAGATCCACGAGCCGGCCGTCATCTGGCCGTACATGGTGAGCCCGAGGTGCTCCAGGCGTCGGAACTCCGGCCAGTTCGCCCAGTCCCCGACCAGGTTGGAGTTCGCGATGAGCACCCGCGGGGCCCACTCGTGCGTGCGCAGCACGCCGACCGGGCGCCCGGACTGCACGAGCATCGTCTCGTCGTCGGCCAGCGTGGTCAGGGTGCGCACCATCGCGTCGAACGACGCCCAGTCCCGGGCGGCGCGCCCCGTCCCGCCGTAGACGACCAGGTCGTCGGGCCGCTCGGCGACGTCGGGGTCGAGGTTGTTGCACAGCATCCGCAGCGGCGCCTCGGTCTGCCAGGACCGGGCGGTGCGGGTGGTGCCGCGGGCGGCACGCACGGGTCGGGCGCCTTCCATGACGAGCTCCTATCGCAGGGGTCCGGTGACGGTCTCGGCGGCGGCCAGCGCCGCGCCGGAGGCGACGTAGCCGACGGCGGCCTCGATCTCGGGGGCGAGGTGGCGGTCGGGGCCCGGGCCTGCGACGTGTGCGCGCAGGCCGTCGCGGACCGCGGCGGTGGCGGGTGCGGGGGTCAGGGGTGCGCGCAGGTCCAGCGCGCGGGTCCCGGCGAGCAGCTCGATCGCGACGACGCGGGTCAGCCCGTCGACGGCGCGCCGCAGCTTGCGGGCGGCGGACCAGCCCATCGACACGTGGTCCTCCTGCATCGCGCTCGACGGGATCGAGTCGACCGAGGCCGGCACGGCGAGGCGTTTGAGCTCGGAGACGATCGCGGCCTGGGTGTACTGGACGATCATCAGCCCGGAGTCGACGCCGGGGTCGTGGGCGAGGAACGCGGGCAACCCGTGGCTGCGGGCGACGTCGAGGAACCGGTCGGTGCGCCGCTCGCTGATCGAGGCGAGGTCGGCGGTGACGATGGCGAGGAAGTCCAGCACGTAGCCGACGGGGGCGCCGTGGAAGTTGCCGTTGCTCTCCACCCGCCCGTCGAGCGTGACCACCGGGTTGTCGACCGCGCTCGCCAGCTCCCGACCGGCGACGGCCTGGGCGTGGGCGAGGGTGTCGCGGGCGGCGCCGTGCACCTGGGGTGCGCAGCGCAGGGAGTAGGCGTCCTGCACGCGGGTGCAGTCAGGCGTGCGGTGGCTGTCCATGATCGCCGAGCCGGTGAGCAGGGCGCGCAGGTTGGCCGCGCTGTCGGCCTGGCCGGGGTGCGGGCGCAGGGCCGCCAGGTCGGCGGCGAAGGCGGCGTCGGTACCGAGCTGGGCCTCCACGCTGATCGCGGCGGCGATGTCGGCGGTGCGCAGCAGCAGCCGCAGGTCGTGGCAGGCCAGCACGAGCATGCCGAGCATGCCGTCGGTGCCGTTGATCAGTGCCAGGCCCTCCTTCTCGGCCAGCGCCACCGGCGCGATCCCGGCGGCGGCGAGCGCCTGGGCGGCCGGGCGCAGCACCCCGTCGGGGTCGCGCACCTGGCCCTCGCCCATCGCGGCCAACGCGCAGTGCGCCAGCGGCGCGAGATCCCCCGAGCAGCCCAGCGAGCCGTGCTCGGGCACCACCGGGGTGATGCCCGCGGTGAGCATCTCGGCGTAGGCGCGGGCGGTCTCGAGCCGCACCCCGGTCCGGCCGGTGGCCAGCGTGGACAGGCGCAGCAGCATCAGCGCGCGCACCACCTCGCGCTCGACCTCGGGGCCCGATCCGGCGGCGTGCGAGCGCACCAGGCCGCGCTGGAGCTCGGCGCGCCGCTCGCGCGGGATGTGCCGGGTGGCCAGGGCCCCGAAGCCGGTGGACACCCCGTAGTGCGCGACGTCGTCGCCCGCGAGCTCCTCGACGATCTTGCGGCTGTGCAGGATCTCCGTCCGGGCCTGCGGGGCGAGCGCGACGGCGGCGCCGTGCCGGGCGATGGCGACCACATCGTCGGAGGACAGTGGGTCGGGTCCCACGACGACTTGGGTGCGGCTCTTCTGCGGGGGGACTTCGTGCATGACCCCATAGGACACCCCTGGGGTCATAGGCACCATGCCCCGCAGCCCCCTCCTGTCCGGTGGCACTCGGGTCACAGACCGGTGACCGTGCACACCGGCCGGTCATCGTGCACATGTCCTGACGGCTGCACGGCGACCACCAGGTGTGCACGATGGCCGCGTGTCAGGACCGCAGGGCGCGGCCCGCGTGCAGGCGTGCGGGGTCGGTGGTCAGTCGCCGCCGCGCGTACGACGGGTCGTCGCGGTCGCGGGAGGGCAGCGGCCCGCCGCGCATGAACTCCAGCACCGCGGGCGGCAGGGCCGCGCGGATCGCGGTGAGGGTGCTGGGGTCCGCCGGGTCGGGCTGCGTGTCCAGCGGTGCCCAGTCCCGGACGCAGACGCGGTCGGCGATGGCCCATCGACCGGCGCGCCGCTCGAACCGGTCGAGGTTACCGACCGCCGCTGGTCACCAGCGCCGTTCCCTCGCGGTTCATGCCGGCGAACATGTAGTAGGTCTCGGCGTGGGCGACGTCGCCGTCGAGGTCGCAGGTGTGGTTGAACAGGCAGTGCTGGTGGCTCAGGTGGGTGGCCGAGTGCATGCCCACCACCCAGTCGGCGAACTCCTCGCGATCGCCCACGAACATGCCGTGGTCGTCGACGGCGTCCTCGTGGTAGCAGGACAGCAGCAGCTCGTCGTCGGACAGCATCATCCAGATCCACCCGCCCCACTCGACGACCCGCACCGCGGGCGCCCGCAGGCCCTCGAGCTCGACCGGGTCGAACGACTCGCGCAGCGGCACCGCGCCCACGGCGCCCTGCAGGTCGTAGACGAAGCCGTGCCACGGGCACCGGAAGCGACCGGTGCGGCAGTTGCCGGTGCCGTCCACGAGCCGCGCGCCCCGGTGCTGGCAGACGTTGTGGAACGCCGACACCGAGCCGTCGTCGAGCCGGGTGATGACGACGGACTGCTCCAGTTGTTCCCAGACCGTGCAGTCCCGCCGGGGCTCAATGCTCCGCGCCGCGGGGGTGCCGGTCGGGCCGGTCCAGGATCTGCGGCAGGCCGTCGCCGACCTTGCTATGCGCGACCGGGCACTTCTCGACCAGGTCGTCGATGCCGGCTGGGCACCGCGGCGTGCATCGACCCGGTCGACATCAGCAACGCGCTGCTGTTCCTCGCCGCCGACTCCGGCCGCTACGTGACCGGTGTGATGCTGTCGGTGGACGCGTCCGCCACAGCTTCGTCTCGTTGTTGTCGGACGGGGGAGTGCCGATCGAGCAGATCGCCCGGCTGATCGGCCACGCCGGCGGCTCGAAGGTCACGGAGGCCGTATACGGGAAGCAGCTCCGGCCCGTCATCGACGATGGAGCCACCGTGCTGAACCGCGTGTTCCCCCGCCGTGGAGTCAGGCCCTCAGTTGGGCCCTCACTCCGGCCCAGAACGCCAAGAAGGCCTGGTCCGAATCCCCAGATGGGGCCCTGACCAGGCCTTACGTGGTGGGCGATACAAGGATTGAACTTGTGACCTCTTCCGTGTCAAGGAAGCGCTCTCCCACTGAGCTAATCGCCCGAGGCGGTGGCGGGAATCGAACCCGCGTACAGGGCTTTGCAGGCCCTTGCCTAAGCCACTCGGCCACACCGCCAGATCCACAGAGCGGGGATCTGAACTTGGAGGTCCGACGGGACCCGAGGCTCCTCCGAGCGGACGACGGGATTCGAACCCGCGACCCTCACCTTGGCAAGGTGATGCGCTACCACTGCGCCACGTCCGCATGCTGCGGTGTGATCACCGCGTTGTAGGAGAACCCTAGCGCAGCGTCGGCGGGCCTCACAATCGGCCCCCCCGGGACGCTCGCGCAGGCCTTCGGACGCGCTCAGTCGCGCGCGGGGTCGTTGTCGAGGAGCTCCGAGAGGGCGACGTCGAAGTCGAGCCAGGCGTACTCGCGCCCCGGCGGGACCGCCTCGTAGGTGCGGTGCAGGAAGTCGCCCAGAGTCTGGGCGCAGGTGGTGAACTCCGCGTACCCGGACGGTGAGGACAGCTCCAGCTGCACCCGGTGCGGCTCCATCGGCATCGGCTGCACCCGGACGTCACCCGTGCCCGACGGGGCGACGAGCCCATCGTGCAGCAGGTCGCGCGCGAACACCCACTCGACGGCCGTGCCGTGTCCGGTCCGGAACGACGCCTGCACCGCGAACGGGTCGCGGCTCTGGTACGTCAGATCGACCTTGACCGGTACCACCGGGGCTCCTGTGGCGATCAGTTCGAACACCGCCGGTGAGCAGATGACCGTGTGCTCGTCGCGCATCGTGCGTCCTCTTTCGTGGTCCCGCGTGGTTCGTCATGCGGAAAAACGACCGGGCCGCCAAGATGTGACGGGTCGAGGGACATAGTCCGCCCAGATGTCCGCACGATGTCACTCTGACGGGGCAGCGGGAGGGTGCTCGACGACGCGGTGCTGCACCCCCGGGCGGGGCGGGGACTAATCTGAACCGGTCGCTGCGCCGCAGCGAACACTTCGACGTGAGGATCCCCCTGGTGGCAGACGTCGCCGGTGCGTCAGGCCCGCCGAATCGGCGCGGTCGTGCCTCGGCCCGCTCCACCTCGGCGCGCGCCCACGATCCGGCTGACGCCCTGCTCGTGGCGCGTGTCGTCGCAGGAGACCAGCCGGCGCTCGGCGCGCTCTACGACCGGTACGGACGCCCCGCCTACTCACTGGCCCGCCGCATCTGCGCCGACGAGGGCATCGCCGAGGACGTCGTGCAGGAGGTCTTCCTCGCGTTCTGGCGTGACCCCCAGCGGTTCGACCCCGATCGCGGCGCGTTCGGCACCTGGCTGCTCACGCTCGTCCATCACAAGTCGGTCGACGCCGTCCGGCGGGAGAGTGCCATCCGCCGCCGCACCGTGCCTGCCGCGGAGGACGGCGACGAGTGGTCGGCCCCACCCGGTCCCGGCGCAGACCAGGCCGCGCTCGGCGCCGTCGTCGCGGGCCAGGTGCGGGACGCGCTCGGCAGGCTGCCGGTCGAGCAGCGCCAGGCCCTCGCGTTGGCCTACTACGGCGGATATACGCAGCGTGAGGTCGCGGCGCTGACCGGGGTGCCGCTGGGCACCGTCAAGTCCCGCATGTTCACCGGCGTGCAGCGCCTGCGCAACGTACTGGGCCCGCTGTTGGGCGAGTTCGCCACCGAGATCGCCGGCGGTGCCCGATGACCAGATCGCAGGACTGCCCGTTGACGCAGCAGGCCGTGGGGTGGGCGTTGCACGCTCTGGAGCCCGACGAGGAAATGGCTGTGCTGTTGCACCTGCCGCAGTGCGAGGTGTGCCAGGCGGCAGTGCTCGACGCCGAGCAGATCCTCGCGGGTCTGGGCGCGACCGTGACGCTGCTGACCCCGCCTGCCAGCCTGCGTGACCGACTGATGGCGGAGGTGGCGGAGACGCCGCAGCGACCGCCGATCCTGCGCCCACGCTCGAGCCCGGAGACGTCGGGCACCGACGCCGCCGTGGCCGACGCCCCCGGCCGCGTTGACGCCCCGGCACCGGCTCGCCGTCATCGGCTCGACGCCGAGGACGCCTCATCCCCGTCGAGGCCTGCGCGGTGGATCAGAGCGTGGACGGGCAGCCGCGGTCGCAGGCTCGTCGCGGCTTCGCTCGCCGTCGTCGCCGTCCTCTCGGTGGGCGGTCTGGTCGTGCGCACCACGCAGCTCGAGCAGCAGCGCGACGCCGAGACCGCACAGGCGCAGGGCCTCTCGGAGCTGATCGGGCAGCTCGGCGAACCCGGGTCGCGGCACGCCCTGCTCACTGACTCCGACACCGGCGCCATCGTGGCCGCGGTCCTCGTTTCCGACGGTGAGCGCCAGGTCTACAGCGTCGGCCTGCCCGCCAACCCCGCCGACAGCACCTATGTGGCCTGGGGCCAGAACCCCGGTGCCGACCCTGTGCCCCTCGGCGCCTTCGACGTCGACGCCGCGGACCAGGGGATGCGCACGATAGGCTCGACGGCCGAGGCGGGGAAGTTCACGGGCTACGCGATCTCCCTCGAGCCCGGTCGGGTCCCCCCCGCCTCACCGACACGAGTGGTCGCGAGCGGGCAGGTGGCGAGCTGAGCAGTACCGAGAAGTCGAAGCCCTCGGGTGTCCGCGCGCGGATCAAGGAGCAGCGCGCGCACATCGAGCGGCGACCTGCGCTGCGGAAGACCTACCGTCTCGGCGTCGGGATCGTCGGCTCGCTGGTCCTGCTCCTCGGCCTACTGGCGATCCCCTACCCGGGCCCCGGGTGGGCGATCGTCTTCGTCGGGCTGGCGATCCTGGCGAGTGAGTTCACGTGGGCCAAGGGCGTCCTGCGCTACGCTCGGGCCCGTTACGACGCCTGGACGGAATGGCTCAGACGGCAGTCGCTCGTGGTCAAGCTGCTGGTGCTCGCCGCCACCGGCCTGGTCGTCCTCGTGACGCTGTACCTGCTCAACGGGTTCCATCTGATGGCCGGGTTCGTCGGACTCGGTGGCTGGGCCTGGTTGCAGAGCCCGTTGTTCTGACCTGTACAGTCGCAGGCGGCTCGGGCGATTAGCTCAGGGGGAGAGCGCTTCGTTCACACCGAAGAGGTCACTGGTTCGATCCCAGTATCGCCCACGCAGGTCAGAAGCCCGGTTCGAGATCTTCGGACCGGGCTTCTGGCGTTGTACAGCTGCGAAGTACAGCTACGCGTAGTCGAAGAGGGCTACAGGAGTGCAACCGGCGCGCGGTCTGTCCTTCGCCCGCCGCTGCATGACGGCAGATGGAGCCTACGAACCCGATGTCGCGATCAGACACTCTCCGCTCCGAGATTGCCCGTCTGGAGTCCACAGAGGCTTCGCTACGCAAGACGGTGGCGGCAGAGGAGAAGACGGCCGGGGCAGCGCGGGCTGCTGCAGCCAAGAAGCGTGCGGCCGCTGCGAGCTCGAAGTCGGCGACCACAATCCGGTCCGCAACCCGCGCCGCCGAAGCTGAGGACAAGAAGGTCGCTGCCGCCGAGAAGAAGCTGGCCGACGCCAAGGGCAAGCTCGCCAGAAACACAAGGGCGCAGGCGACCAAGAAGAGCAGTCTCGCTGCGGCAGAGAAGGCCGAGCGGAAGAGCACCGACCGTGCCGCCGACAAACGTCGGTCCACCGAGAAGAGCCATGCCCGCGACATGGCTCGCATTGGAGGAGGTTCCGGATCAAGCGGAGGATCTGCCGGGCG
>JAKDLE010000934.1 GCA_030453005.1 Pseudonocardia sp.
CCGGGGCCGCCGACGGTCGCGGCGAACGAGGAGAACAGGACGAACGCCGAGAGGTCGAGGTCGCGGGTCAGCTCGTCGAGGTGGCGGGCCCCGCCGACCTTCACGCGCAGCACGGCGTCGGCCCGCTGCGGGGTGATGTCGGGCAGCATCGCGTCGTCGAGCACCGCGGCCGCGTGGAACACCGCGGTGAGCGGGTGCTCGGCCGGGACGCGGGCGAGCAGGTCGCGCACGGCGTCGCGGTCGGCGACGTCCGCGGCCACCAGCTCGGCGGTCGCGCCTGCGGCCTCGACCTCGGCCACCAGCGCGGCCCCGTTCGGGGCGTCTGGTCCGCGCCTGCTCACGAGCAGCAGGTGGGCCGCGCCCTGGGCGGCGAGCCAGCGGGCGAGGTGCCGGCCGATGCCGCCGGTCGCCCCCGTGACGAGGACGGTGCCGCCCGGTCGCCACGCCTCCGCCGCTGCCCCGCCGCTCATGCGGACGAGGCGGCGGGCCAGCACCCGGCCGTCGCGCACCGCGACCTGGTCCTCCGCTCCCCCGGCAGCTCCCCCCGCCACGGCGTCGACGAGCGCGTCGACCGACCCCTCCGACGGCTCGTCGAGGTCGACGAGGCCGCCCCAGGACCGGGCGTGCTCCAGCGCGGCGACCAGCCCGAGGCCCCACACGCCGGCCTGCCCGACGGCGGTGACGGGCCGCCCGTCCGCGGCGCCGGCGCCCCGGGGGACGCACCCCAGCCGGGTGTCGGGCGCCCCGTCGGCCATCACCGTGGCCAGCGCGGTGGTCGCGGGCCGCCAGGGGCCGCGGGCGCGACCACCAGCTCGACCTCCCCGGCGCCACGCTCGCGCAGCCGCGCCACCACGGACGCGGCCACCGGCTCGTCCGCCGACGGCGCGAGCACCACCCACCGGCCCGTCACGGGTGCCGGCTCGACGGTCACCGCACGCCAGTCCAACGTGTAGCGCAGCGCGCGCTCGCGGCGCCGGGAGCGCCAGGTCCGCAGGGCGTCGTGGGCGGGGGCGACGGCCTCGCCGGGGGTGTCGAGGAGGTCGGCGAAGGCGTCGAGGTCACCGGTGTCGACGCTGTCCCACAGCGCGGCGGTGCCGGGGTCGCCCGCGACCGCGCGGGCCTCGTCGGCGGTGAACCGGCCCGCGAACACCCCGAGCCGGTCGAAGAACCGGGCTGTGGGGTCGGGCAGCCCGTCATAGGACCAACCGATCGCCGCGTCGAGGCTCCGGTGCCGGTGCGGGCCCCGGTTGCGGCCCAGCACGGCGTGCCTGCTGTCCAGATGGGCCAGGATCTCCGCAGGCGTGAGGCTGCGGGTACGCGCGGCCGCGAGTTCCAGTGCCAGCGGCAGGCCGTCCAGCCGCCTGCACAAGGCGGCGACCGCGGCGGCGCCGTCGCCGTCGAGGACGAGCTCGTGCCCGCCGTCGCGGGCGCGGGTGAGGAGCAGGTCGACAGCGGGTGAGCCGGTCACGTCGTCGCCGGACGGGAGCGCCAGCGGGGACAGCGGCACGACCCGCTCGTCGGGCAGGTCGAGCGGTTCGCGGCTGGTGGCGAGGACGGTGAGCTCGGCACGCCCGTCGAGCAGCCGCTCGGCCGTGTCGGCTGCGGCGTCGCGGACGTGCTCGCAGTTGTCGAGCACCAGCAGTCGCCCGTCGCGTTCGGTCCCCAGCAACGCGACGGCCAGCGACGGGAAGCCCAACGTCGCGGCGACGGCGTCGTCGGCGGTCGCGGCCCTGATCGCCCTGTTCGCACTGGCCTTCAC
>JAKDLE010000089.1 GCA_030453005.1 Pseudonocardia sp.
TTGCAATGGCCCCCGATCTAGCGGCCGCCACCGATCCGGTGGCCCCCGATCGAAGGGGCGGACGGTTCGCCGCCGCCGGGCTCGTGACACTGGCGCTCGCCGTCGTCGTGCTCGCGGCGGCGGCCACCGGCGCCGGCGTCCCGTCGGCGCTGCTGCGCTTCGTCGGAGCCGTGGCCGCGGCCGGTGTGATCGGTGCGCTGGTGGTCCGCGCCTTCTTCGGTACGTCGCCAGCCGACCGACCGGCCGCGCCGGGATCGGTCGCGGCCCGCGGTCGGTGGTTCGCGTGGGTGTGGGTCGTCGCCACGGCGTTGCTCCTACTGACCGACGCCGTGGGCGAGCGCGCGTCCCTCGTCCCCGTTGTGGTGGTCACCGTTCTGGCGCTGGTCGTGGCACTGGGCTGCTCGTGGGCGACGCGGTGGCGCCCGGTCGTCGGGCTGCTGCTCGTGGCCCTGGTCGGGCTCGCGCCGCCGGTGGTGGCGGGTCGCGGGTTGAGCGGCCCGGACCTCGACCTGGCCACGAACGCCCTGTTGCTGCATGTCGTCGCCGCATCGATGTGGCTCGGGGTCCGGCTCACGACGCACGGGACGGCCGCGCAGCGGTACCGCCGGTTCGCCTTAGCGTGTTGGGCGGTGCTCGTGCTCTCCGGGGTGGTGGCGGCGCTGGTTCTCGTCCCGCTCGCGCGGCCGTTCGGCACGGCCCTCGGATGGCTGGTGCTGGTGGACCTCGCCGCGGTGGCCGCGCTGGGCGTCGTCGCGCTGCGCCGGTCGCGATTGCGGGCCGGTGCGCTCGTCTCGGGCGTCGAGACCGGGGTGCTGGTCGTGACCGTCGCCGCGGTGACCGGCCTCGTCGACAGCCCCCCGGTCCGCGTCGCGCTCGACCCGGTCGAGGCTTCCATCGGCTACCGGCTCCCGGGCGCGCCGGAGCTGCTGAACGTCCTCGTCACGTGGCGGCCGGACCTGCTGCTGGGCACCGCGGCGGTGGTGGCGGCGGCGCTGTACCTCGCCGGGGTGCACCGGTTGCGCCGCGCCGGTCGCCCGTGGTCGCCGGCCCGCAGCGCCTTTTGGATGACCGGTTGCGCGGTGGTGGTCCTGGCCACCTCGTCGGGCGTGGGCGCCTACGCCCCGGCGGTGTTCAGCGTGCACATGGTGGCGCACATGGCCTTGAACATGGTCGCGCCGCTGGCCCTGGTGCTCGGCGCGCCGGTCACGCTGGCGCTGCGCGCGCTCGTCCCGGCCCGAGGCGGGGAGCCCGCCGGGCCGCACGAGTGGCTGCTGGCGCTCGTCGACTCCCCGGTCGCCCGGCTGCTCGCACACCCCGGCCTGGCCGCCGTGGCGTTCGGCGGCTCCTACTACCTGCTCTACCTCACCGGCCTGTTCGAGGCGGTGATCGCCGAGCATTGGACGCGGACGGTGCTCAACGTGTTGATCCTGGCCATCGGGTACCAGTTCTGCTGGGTGGTGGCCGGGGCCGACGCGGCGCCCCGACGGCTCCCGCACCTGGGACGGCTCGGCGTCGTGTTCGCCGTCATGCCGTTCCACGTGATCTTTGCGGTGTTGCTGATCACTCGGGCCGAGGCCGTCGCGGGGGAGTTCTACCGCGTGCTCGGCCTGCCGGTCGACCTGGTCGCCGACCAGCAGCTCGCCGGGGCGCTGTCGCTGGTGCTCGGCGAGCTGATGCTGATCACGACTCAGGTCGTGCTGCTGGTCCAGTGGTACCGCTACGATCAGCTGGCGGGTTTCCGCGCCGACCCCGGCGACGACGACGCGGCGGCATACCGGGACATGCTCTCGACGCTGCGCCGCAGCCGAGGCGGTTGACTAGGACTCGCGAGGCGGGGGGCGTTCGGCTTTTTCGGGTTCCAGCCACCACGGCGGCATCGTCGGGCCGCTGCCGTAATGCCGGTCCAGGGCGCGGTCGGTGCGCCGGGCGTCGCGCTCGTCGGAGCGGTACCACTGCGTCACGAACGCAAGGACCAACGCCGCTGCGGACACGTCACCGAACACCCACAGCACCCCGCCGCCGACCGCCTGGTCGTCGATCAGGGTCGGACCCCAGGTCCGCGCCACCTCCAGGTAGAAGTCCTCGGCGAGCACCTCGTTCATCAGCATGATCGGGATGCCGAGCAGGATGTGCATCGGAGCCAGCGCCAGCACCAGCATGAACTTGAAGAAGAACGGCGGCCGGTGCGGCACCGGGTCGACGCCCAGCAGCGCCCAGTAGAACAGGAACCCGACGAGCACGAAATGCACATGTGACAGGTCGTGCAGCCACACGTTGCGCAGCGACGCCTCGTAGAGCGGGGTGTAGTAGAACGCGAACTGGGTGATCGCGAACAGGGCGAACGCGACGCCGGGTCGCCCGATGAACCGCACGGGCCCGCTGTGCACCACGGCCAGCACGATGCGGCGCCACTCGACGGGGAACGTGCGCATCGCCAGCGTGATCGGCGCGCCCATCGCCAGACCCACCGGCGCGATCATCTGCAGCACCATGTGCTGGATGGCCGGGACGACGAACAGGGCCCGGTCGTAGACCCCCAGCGCCGACGAGGTGGCGACGAAGACCAGCACGATCCCGAAGAACCAGTACGCGGTCCGCGAGGCGGGCCAGGTGTCGCCGCGGCGGCGCAGCATCCGCACCCCCCACAGATAGAGCCCGGTCGCGACCAGCACCGGGACCACCATGAACGGGTCGAACGCCCAGGCGGTCAGCATCCGGCCGACGGTGAGCGGCGGCTGGTCGGTGGGCGGCATCCAGGCCAGCACCGTGATCGGCGGGGGGAGCATCAGCGATCCTCGAGGTCGGGGGAGAACCGGCGCAGGCGCAGGCTGTTGGACACCACGAACAGCGACGACATGGCCATCGCGGCGCCGGCGACGAGCGGGTTGAGCAGGCCCAGCGCGGCCAGTGGGATCGCCGCCACGTTGTAGCCGAACGCCCAGAACAGGTTGCCGCGGATGGTGCGCAGCGTGGCCCGGGACAGGCGGATCGCGTCGGGCACGACCCGCAGGTCGTCGCGGACCAGGATGAGGTCGGCCGCGTCGATCGCGATGTCGGTGCCCGCACCGACGGCCATGCCCAGGTTCGCGACGGCGAGCGCGGCCGCGTCGTTGACCCCGTCCCCGACGACCGCCACGCAGGCGCCGCCCGCCTGTAGCCGCCGGACCTGCTCGGCCTTGTCTGCCGGCAGCACCTCGGCGACGACGGAACCCACGCCGATCTCGCGGCCCACGGCCGTCGCGGTCGCGGTGTTGTCGCCGGTCAGCAACACGGTCGCCAGACCGAGGCGGTGCAGCTGCGCGACGGCCGCGCGGGCGGAGGGTCTCACGAGATCGGCCAGGCCCAGCAGGCCGACCACCACGTCGTCGACGGCGACCACGACGGTGGTCCGGCCCCGGCCCTCCCACTCGCCGCGCAGCGTATCGAGCCGTCCGGGCACCGCGATGCCCCGGTCGGTGAACAGCCGAGCTCGCCCGGCCCGCACCGGGTGGCCGTCCACCACGCCCGCGGCGCCGAGGCCCGGCTCACTGGTGAACCCGGTCGGGCGGGGCAACGGGCCGAGCTCGGACCGGGCCGCCGCGACGATCGCCGCGGCCACCGGGTGCTCCGAGTCCTGCTCCAGTGCCCCGGCGGCCCGCAGCACCTCGGCACGGGTGAACCCGTCGGCGCAGGCCAGCTCGACCAGCGACATCCGTCCGCTGGTCACCGTGCCGGTCTTGTCGAGCACGACGGTGTCGATCGAGCGGGTGGACTCCAGCGCCTGGTAGCCCTTGACGAAGATGCCCAGCCGGGCCCCGCGACCCGACGCCACCATCAGCGCGGTCGGGGTGGCCAGGCCGAGCGCGCACGGGCAGGCGATCACCAGCACGGCGAGCGCGGCGGCGAACGCGCGTTCGACCGAGCCGTCGAGCAGCATCCACCCGGTGAAGGTCAGCACCGACAGCGCGACAACGGCCGGCACGAACCACCCGCAGATCCGGTCGGCGAGCCGCTGCACCGACGCCTCACCGGTCTGCGCCTGCTCGACCAGCCGGATCATCGCGCCGAGCTGGGTGTCGCGACCCACCCCGGTGGCCTCGACGAGCAGCGAGCCGTGCCGCACGGTCGTGCCGCCCACCACCGCGTCGCTCGGCCCCACCTCCACCGGTACCGACTCACCGGTCATCGCGGCGGTGTCGAGTGCGGCCTGACCGGACACCACCCGCCCGTCGGTGGCCACCGACGCGCCCGGCCGGACCAGGAACCGCTGCCCGACCCGCAGCTCGCCGATCGGCACCGGGCGCTGCGACCCGTCCGGCTCCACCAGGACGACGTCGGCGGAACGCAACGCGGCGAGCTCGCGCAGCGCGGTTCCGGCCGAGCGCTGGGCCTTGGCCTCGAAGTAGCGCCCGGCCAGCACGAACGTCACCAGACCGGCGGCGACTTCCAGGTAGATCGCGTCCTCGCCGCGCAGCAGCAGGGCCAGCCCGGTGGCACCCGACGGCGGCCCGGGCGGGCCGAACATCGCGTAGAGCGACCAGGCGGTCGCGGCCAGCACTCCGAGTGAGACGAGCGTGTCCATCGTCGCGATGCCGTGCCGGGCGTTCGCCGCCGCGGCCCGGTGGAACGGCCACGCCGCCCAACCGATCACCGGCAGGGCGAGCGCGAGGAGTACCCACTGCCAACCGGGGAAGCGCCAGTCCGGGAGCACGGTGAGGGTGATCGACAGGTCGGCGAGCGGGACGAACAGCACCACAGAGACGAGCAGCCGTCGCCATAGCATCCGGGCGCGGTCGGCATCGTCGGAGTCGGGTTCACGGCGGCCGTCACGGGGGAGTAGCTCTGCCCCGAATCCACTGCGTACCACGGTCTCGACCAGCATCTCGTCGACGACGTCCGGGTGCGTGGACACCGTGGCCCGCCCCGTGGCGTAGTTGACGTTGGCGGACACACCGGCGAGCCGATTGAGCTTGCGCTCGACCCGGGCGGCGCAGGCCGCGCACGTCATCCCGGACACGGACAGCTCGACCAGCCGGTCCTGCTCGGTGGTCACCGGGGAGGTCATGTCGGGTGTCGCCCTTCCTCGAACGGCCGTCGGCCGGTCAGGTCGACTGTGCCACGCCAGCAGCATCTACAAACTGTAGAAGTAGCCGGCTTCTGTCGCTCCGGAGCCCTCCCCTCCGGCCGACCCGGTGTGACCGGCACGAACTCGACGCGGCAACACGCGGTTCGAGTGGTCGTCACCCAGCCGGGTAGGTTCCCCGCGCTGCGCACGGCATCCGACCGGTGCCGATCCGCGGCGTGTTCCCGTATCGCCACGCAGATGGGTTGGACATGGCACAGCGCTCCGTTTCGGATGCGTCGGATCGTCGAGATCGACGGTCGCGAACCATCGGTTGGCTGGCCGGTGGCATCGTTCTGGTGCTGCTCATCGCGGGCGTCGTGTGGTTCCGCGGCGGCCAGCCTGATCCGCCCGTCGACGCGGGGCCCTCGGCCGATGGGGCGTCGACCGGTGAGGCGTTGCCGGTCAGTGACACCTACACGACCATCGACGCCGCACCGATGGACACGAGCACCCAGGCGACCAACGGCGGCTCCGTGGTGCATCCCGTCCGCTCGACGCCGGTGCACGACGCGCCGGGGGGAATCGCCTTCGCGCGGGTCGAACCGACTGCCTTCGGGGACGCCTGGTTCCCCGTGGTCGGCGAGCAGGACGACTGGGTGCAGATCCTGCTGCCGTCCAAGCCGAACGGATCCACGGGATGGGTGCGGTCCGCTGACCTGGAGCGGGCCGTGACTCCCTACCGCATCGAGGTGAGCCTCGGCTCGATGACGATGACGTTGCTGCGTGACGACGAACCGGTCGGGGAGTGGACGATCGGCATCGGCGGGCCGGACACCCCGACCCCGACCGGTCGGACGTTTCTGCTCGGCGCCTTCAGCGACGACCAGCAGGACTTCTCGCCGGTGATCCTCCCGGTCGGGTCACACAGCCCCACGCTCGACACGTTCGGCGGGGGCCCGGGCACCGTCGCCTTCCACACCTGGCCGACCGACGACACGTACGGCACGGCGGTCAGCAACGGTTGTATCCGGGTGCCGCCGGACGCGCTCGACCAGCTGGTGCAGGTCCCGCTCGGCACACTCGTGATGATCGATGGAGACTGACCGGCGGCGCCCGGGTCGGGAGCCGCCCGCTGGGACGGACCGACACCTTCTACGCTGAGTAGATGGCTCAGCGGGCGGCGATGCGGAAGACCGTCGCCGCACGTCGCGCGAAGCGCCCCGGGCTCTCGCCGGTGATCGTCGTCGGCACGGCCGCCGGCCTGCTGATCGCCACAGGTATCGCCGCGTCCTCCGGCCTGTCGGTCAGTGCGGCACTGGGCCTCCCGGACTCGGGCCCGCTCACTTCCTACGGGATCCCCGTGGTGCGGGTCGTGGCGGACATCGCCGCTGCGCTGACCGTCGGATTCTTGCTCCTCGCCGCGGTCCTGGTGCCACCGCAGGCGAGCGGCTACCTCGACGTCGCGGGCTACCGGTCCGTCCGCACGGCGTCGATCTGCGCGGCGGTGTGGGCCGGCGCGGCACTGCTCCTGGTGCCGTTGACGGTGTCCGAGGCGATCGGCCGCCCGGTGCAGGCCGTGCTCGCCCCGGCGCCGCTGGTCGCCGCGATCCCGCTCCTGCCCACCTCGGGGGCGTGGGTCGTGACCGCCGGTGTGGCGTTCCTCGTCGCGGCCGGCGCCCGGGTGGCTCTCACCTGGGGCTCGTGCGTCGTGTTGCTCGGGGTGGCGGTCGCGGGCCTGCTCCCGGTGGCGACGTCGGGTCACTCCGCGGTGGGCGGGTCCCACGACATCGCCACCGACAGTCTGATGTTGCACGTCGCCGCCGCCGCCCTGTGGGTCGGTGGGCTCGTCGCGGTGCTGGCCCTCGCGCTCTCGCCCTCCTCGGACCGGCTTCGCACCGCCCTCCCGCGGTTCTCAGTCCTGGCGTCGTGGTGCTGGGTGCTGATGGCGGTGTCCGGTGTCGTCAACCTCGCCGTCCGGGTCCCGCTCGGCGTCGACACCCTGCTTTCCGCGTACGGCGTGCTCGCCGGGGCGAAGGTGGGAGCGCTGGTGCTGCTCGGGGTCATCGGTTGGGCCCACCGGCGCCGCACGATCGCGCCTGCCGTCCGCGGGGACCGCCGTGCGCTGCTGCGTCTCGGGGGTGCTGAGGTGATCCTCATGCTGGCCACCATCGGGCTGGCGGTCGGTCTGGGTCGCACTCCGCCTCCGTCGGCCGAGTCCGCGGCGCCGACTCGGACGGGGGAGGTCCTCGGCTACGAGCTGACCCGGGCCCCGGGAGCCGACATGCTGTTCGATGTCCGACTGGACCTCGTCTTCGCGCTGCTCGTCGCGGTGCTGCTGGCCGGTTACGGCGGCGGCGTTCGCCGCGTTCGTGCCCGGGGTGGGGCGTGGCCGTGGTGGCGGACGGCGGCGTGGGTCTCGGGTTGTGTCGCAATCGTGATGGCGACGTCGTCGGGAATCGGACGCTACGGGGCAGCCATGCTCAGCGTCAGCATGGCTTCCCAGGTCCTGCTGGTGGTCGTCGCACCGGTTCTGCTGGTGGCCGCCGCGCCGCTGGGGCTCGCCCGTGCGGCCCTGCCGAGGGAGGACCCTCGTGGCGGTCCCAGCCCTCGGGGCAGCCTGAACTGGGTGCTGGCCCGCCCGTTCGTCCGGGTCGTGCGCCGGCCTGCTCCTGCGGTCGCGCTGTTCGTCGGGGGCCAGGCCGCACTCCAGCTGTTCGGGTGGCTCGGCCTCCTGTTGTCCACGCAGGCGGGGCGCCTGTTCCTGGACGCGTTCCTGCTGCTGTCGGGCTGCCTGCTGGCCGCTGCGCTGATGGGGAGTACACGGCCCCCGTCCCCGGCCACCCGGTGGGGCCTCGCCGCTGCCGTGGTCGTCGGGTCGGTCGGTGCCGGTGCGGCGATGCTGATCCGCCCGTCGCCGATCGCGGAGGAGTATTACCGGAGCCTGGCGCTGCCGTGGGTGCCCGATCTGTTGGTCGAGCAGTCCGCGGCCGGTGTCGTGTGGCTGGTCGGGCAGCTCGCGCTGCTCCCGCTGCTGATCGTCTGGCTGCGCGTAGGCAACGCTGACACTGATTCGCGTCCCCCCGCCGTCGCGATCTCCGCGGGCGGAAACCGGTGACCGACACGGTGCGGCCGTGGACGGTGGTAGCGATCACCGGTGCCGCTGTGGTGGTCGTCGACCAGCTCAGCAAGATCGCGGCCCTACGTGGCCTGGGCGAGCCGATCCCGCTGCTGCCCGGCC
>JAKDLE010000935.1 GCA_030453005.1 Pseudonocardia sp.
CGGCCGCCACCCCACGGGGGTCGGCAGGCGCGGGGGCGCCGCGGGCGAGCAGCGCCGCACGGGTGGCCTCGGCCGCCTCCCCCGCGCCGCCGACGCCCACCACCAGCGGGCCGCGCACCCCGGACTCCGCCACCGCGACGACCAGGTCCAGGGCATCGGGCTCATGCAGGGCGTAGGCGGCCACGACGTCGACTCCCGGGTCGGCGGCCACCGCGGCGAGGACGCGGCCGAACGCGGGGTCGGGGCGTCCGGTGTCGACGGGGTTGCTCTGGTACGTCAGCGGCGGGAGGAGCGTGGCGAGCTCGCGCTGCGTCGCGGCGGTCAGCTCGGGCACGCGGACGCCGCGGCCGCGCAGGTCGTCGAGCAGCAGGAGACCGGGCCCCGCCTGCGCGGTGAGCACGCCGACCCCGGCGGCTCCGGCAGGCAGCCGGACGCGGGACAGCGCGCCGACGGCGTCGACCAGCTCGCGCTCGTCGTCGACGAGCACCGCACCGGCCTGACGCAGCGCCGCGCGCGTGGTGCGCCAGGAGGTGGCGAGCGCGCCGGTGTGCGACTGCGCGAACGCCGCAACGTCGTTGCGTCCGACGACGAGCGCCACGACGGGCCGGGTGGCCGCGAGCCGGGCGACGGCGGCCATCAGCCGGGGCCCGTCGGCGACGGACTCGACGTGCAGCGCGACCGCACTCGTGTCGGGATCGCCCACCAGGTGCTCCAGGACGTCAGGCGCGGTGACGTCGACGCCGTTGCCCAGCCCGACGGCGAGGCTCACCCCGTGTCCGGCCTCGGTGAGTAGGAACGCGAGCGCGTGGTTGACCCCGCCGCTGGCCGCGACGACCGCCACCCGTCCGGCCGGCACGTCGGCGACGCCCGGAACGAAGCTGGCGGTGAGACCGCGGGGCGGCACGAGGAAGCCGGAGGTGTTGGGCCCGAGCACCCGGATCCCGGTGCGCGCCACGACCTCGGCGAGCGCGGTCTGGTGCGCCGCGCCCTCGGGCCCGGACTCGGCGAACCCGCCCCCGCAGACGACAGCCGCCCCGGCGCCCGCGGCGGCGGCCTCCGCGACCGCCCGCGCGCCGGCAGCGGCCGGAACGCAGACGATCGCGAGGTCGATCGGCCCGTACCGCTCCACGGCGGCGGCGACGGAGGGACACAACGTCTCGTCGCGGGGGTTGACGAGCGCGACCGGCCCGGAGAACGACGAGAGCGACCGAGCCATGACGGCCCCCAACTTGCCGGGAACGCGAGAAGCCCCGACCACAGCAACCCCCCGCGGCGCGAACAACGCCCGCAGCACTTCGGAGCCACACTGCTGTTCTGGCGGCCGCGGAAGGGCGTTATGGCTCCGAAGTGCGGTCACGGGGCCACCGTCACCAGGTCGGCGCGGCCGGAGAGGACCGCCGTTCGCCCCGCGTCCTCGGTGAGGTGCGGGTCCGCCAGCAGTGCGGTCAGGCCGTGGTGCATGCGGGCCTGCTCGCAGACCAGGGTGCGGGTGAAGGACGTGCCCCCGTGCACGGCCACGACCTCGACACCGGCGTCGGCCGCCGCGGCGAGCCGCGCGAACACGCCGGGCAGCGCGTCCTCGGCGTCGGGCGCCCGCGCCCCCGTTGCAGTAAGGCCACCTTGCCGCAATCCGGTGGCGTGAAGGTGGCCTTGCTGCAACGGCCGCACCACGAACGCACCGTCGGCTCCGGGTTCCACCGCCACCATCCGGCCGGGGAGCCGCGTGCCAGCCACCGTCAGCGGGGTCTGGAGCG
>JAKDLE010000936.1 GCA_030453005.1 Pseudonocardia sp.
GCGAGGTGCACGGGAAGGTGCTCCACGCCTCGGGTCATGGAACGGACCGACTCGGCGATCCGCTGCAGGCCGGGCACGAGGATCGGGAAGGCCCCGGCCGGATCCTCGCGCTTGCGCGCCTCGGCCTGCTCCACCGGGATGCGGAGCGCGCCGGCCAGCACCAGGTCGAGGTGGTGCCCGCCGCCGGCCCGGTCGTCGAGGGCCTCGAGCACGCCGTCCCGGAAGACACCGACGCCCGTCGAGCCGCCCCCGACGTCGACGACCACGCCGTCCCGGACGTCGAGCGTGCGCTGCGCGGCGGTGACCTCGTCGACCAGGACGACGTCGGCGAACCCGGCCGTCTCGCAGACGTAGGTGCACGCCCGGGCGTCGCGGACCGGGATGCACGGCGGGTAGGCCGTGGCGGTGGCCGTCAGCGGTACGCCGAGCGCCTCCTCGGCCCGCGTCCGCAGGTGCCGCACGGCGGCCACCGCGGCGGCGAAGTCGACCACCACCCCGTCCCGCAGCGCGCCGGACGGGTGGGCGTCGACCCACACCGGGGCGCCCGCGGCGTCGAGCACCACCAGCACGCAAGTGGCCGTGCCGAGGTCGACGCCCACCCCCAGCGGCCCGTTCACGGCCTCCGGGACGGCGCCGGCGCAGGCCACGGCGGCATCCAGCAGTGCGCGGGGGTCGGCAGTCACGATCACAGTTCCACCGGGTCGTACACAGTCCGCCACGGCCGCACCTCGTGCGCGATCCGCTTGATGTTGATCAGATGCAGCGGGGTGACGTTGTCCGTGCAGATCGAGCCGCTCCACGTGCCGGTGCCGAGCTGGAAGGACGGGTCGACCTCGCAGGAGTAGCCCATGCCGCCGAACAGTGCCGGGGTGTTGATCACGATCCGGCCGGCCGGGAGCGTGCCGAACGGGGCGATCTCCTCGGGGTCGGCGGCGTGCACCGCGCATGTGTGGCCCTCGCCGTCGAGCGCGAGCACCTCGCGGCAGCGCGCCCAGCCGGCCGCGGCGTCCGGTTCCCGGTACACCGACAGCACGGGACCGAGGATCTCGCGGGAGAGCGGCGTGTCGAGCCCGACGCGGTCGAGCTTCGCGGCCAGGACGCGCGTGCGGGTGGGGACGGCGAACCCGGACAGCTCCGCCAGTTTCACCGCGCTCTGCCCGACCGCGGCCGGGCGCAGGGCCCCCCGCTCGTCGAACAGCGTGCGGACGAGCGCGGCCTGCTGGGGCTCGTTCATCCAGTAGGCACCCCGCTGCTCGAACGCGGCGAGGAAGGCGTCGGCCACGGCCTCTACGACGACCACCGACTGCTCGGCGACGCACGCCGTGCCGTTGTCGAACGACTTCGACGTAATGATCATCTCGGCGGCCTCGGCCGGGTCGGCAACCGACGCCCCGACATAGGCGGGCACGTTCCCCGCCCCGACGGCGATGGTCGGCTTTCCGCTGGAGTACGCGGCGCGGACCATCCCCGGCCCACCGGTGGCGAGCACGAGCGCGATCTCTTCGCGGCGCATCAACTCCTGGGTCGAGGACAGCGTTGGCGACTCCAGGCAGGAGATCAACCCCTCCGGGGCACCGGCGCCCACTGCCGCCTCGGCCATGATCTCGGCGGCCCGCAGCGTGCACCGGGCGGCCCGGGGATGCGGGGCGAGCACGATCGCGTTGCCCGACTTCACCGCGGCCAGGCACTTGAACAGCGCCGTCGACGTTGGGTTGGTCACCGGGATGATCCCCGCGATGACCCCCATCGGGCT
>JAKDLE010000937.1 GCA_030453005.1 Pseudonocardia sp.
CCAGGACTCCTGACATGGAGCGATAGTCCGTGTGGCGTCAGAGCGCGGTCTTGATCTCGTAGCGCATGATCAGGTCGGTGCCGGGGTACCGGGTGTTGGTGGCGGTCAGGTGTTGACAGAGTTCGGCGATGGCGGTGCTCGCGCGGCGGGTGGGGAGCGGGTCGAGCCGGATCGTGAGCACTCCGTCGGTGGTGGGGTCGATGTCGCCGGTCGCCCTCAGGGCTTGGCGGATCAGGGTGTGCGCCTCGTGCTTCTTGCGGGCGTACCCGGTGTGCAGGCGCAGCTCGCGGGCCAGCGTGGTGACGGTGTTGAACGCGGCCATCCGGATGGCGTGGTTGACCAGCTTGGTCTGCACGTCGAGGACCTGCTGGCCGGGGTTGACCAGCCGTAGCGGCAGCCGGGCCGGGGTGTCCTTGTGCGCGGCCTCGGCGAGGGTGAGGGCGGCCTGCGCGGCACGCAGGTCCGCGGTGAGCTGGTCGTGCTCACGGTTGGTGATGGTCACCGGGGCCCCCGGGACCGGGGTCCGCGCCGCCAGCAGGGCGGCGTCAGTGGCCGCGGCCGCCTGCTCGACCCGGGCCCGGGCGGCCGTGACCTTCGCGTGGGCGCGCTTCTTGGCCGGGTTCGGCACCGACCGGCCCGGGTCGTCATCGGCGCTCGCGTAGCAGTCGTGCGAGTCAAGATCGAAGTGCATCCGGCCGTACCGGAAGTGGTTCTCCTGCCGCCACCGGGCGCCCATCCGGTAGATGATCTCCTCGGCGGGTAGGTCGGTGCGGGTGGTCAGGATGTGGATCTGCCGCGTCCCGGCCAGATCAACGACACCGTCGTCCCCGGTGGTGCCGGCCCCGGGCGTGTCGTCGGCGGGGGTGCCGGCCCCGGTGGTGCCGGCCTCGGGCGTGTCGTCGGCGGGGGTGTCGGGCGTTGTGCGGGCGTGTTTGGTGACCGGTACGGCGAGGGTGACCTGGCGCATCGTGAACACCGGCTCGGCGCCGTCCGGGCCGGGTTTGGTGCCCAGTGGCAGGTCCACGGTGGTGTCCGCGGCGCGCCACGCGTACTCCTGGCCGGTGTCCGGGTCGCGGTAGGTCAGCTCCCTGAACGCCTTGGCGGGGATGACCTCAGCGGCGCCCTTGCGCCAGGTCAGCGAGTCGAACCCGTGCCCGTGCAGGTGCTTGAACAGGGCGGGGGACCAGCCGCCGCGGTCGAACCCGACCAGCACGCGCCGGTCGTCACCGACCGCGGCCCGCAGGTCCGGCACCAGCCTGCGCAGCTCGCCGGCCAGCGATGCGCCGGGCTCGGCCATCACGACCAGGACCGGGTCGCCGTGCGCGTCGTTGACCCACGTCTCGAGGGTAGCCGGGGCGGGGAACTTCAGCCGGGCAAGGTGCGTCTTTCCGACCTTGCGGGTGCCGTGGTAGGCGCGCACGTGCCCGTCGACGTACAGGAGGAGCCCGGCCTGCTCGTCGCGGCCGGTGGCGCGGGCCAAGTGGGTGGCGGCCATCGCCGCGATCAGCCGGTCGGTCTTGCCGGTGGCCGCGAGCAGGGCCAGTTTGCGGCGGATGGTCTTGACCTCCGGGGCCCGGTCCAGCCCGAGGACCCGCCCGAAGCTGGCCGGGTCGATCCGGGTCGCGCCCTCCGCGCGGGCCTGCCCTGTCAGGGCGCGCAGCACCGCCTCGAGCAGCACCGTGTCCAGCCCGTAGAACCCGTTCGGCAACGCCCCGTACACGTTCCGCGCGCACGAGAGCAGCCCGGTCGCGG
>JAKDLE010000938.1 GCA_030453005.1 Pseudonocardia sp.
CGAGCACGACATCCGCCGCGAGGGGGCCGTACTCGACCGCGGCCGGTTCGACGGCGTGGCAGGTGAGCTCCGCGGGCGCTTCGGCTGGAGCTGACTAGTTGGCGCTGTGCTCAGTTGGCGCTGTGCTCGACCGAGTAGGTGGTGATCGGGGCGGGCACGGCGCGCAGCTGGGTGAGCAGGCCGGTCTCCCGCGCCAGCAGCAGGCGGACCAGGCGCAGGCGCTGCGTCGGGCTCGTCTGCTCCAGCAGTGCCTGGCGGTCGGTGAGGGGGAGCAGGCAGTCGGCGGCCAGTACGTGCGGCAGGCGGTCGGGAGCGATGTCGACGTCGGGCTCGGACCAGTCGTCGGACTTCCAGGCCGTGGCGCAGTACCGGCGGTGGGCGGCGCGTGCGGCGGCGCAGAGCATGCGGGTGAGCTCGTCGCCACCCGCGGAGTCGGCGTCGGTCTCGACGTCGGGCAGGAACTCCACCGAGCCCATCAGGTAGGGCTTGGACTCGGTGTCGAGCTCGAGCAGGCGGAAGCGTCGGGCTCCCCGGGTGACCACGTCGAAGCGGCCGTCGGGCAGGCGCCGCACGTCGCGCAGCTCGGCCGTGCAGCCGACGGAGTGCAGCCCGTCGCGCCCGTCGTCGTCGGGGGTCCAGCCCTCGCGCACCGCGACGACGCCGAACTCCTTGTCGGGCACCGTGCCGGTGACCAGGTCGATCGTCAGCTGGCGGTAGCGCGGCTCGAAGATGTGCAACGGCAGGAGGGTCCCCGGCATGAGCACGGTTCCCAGCGGGAACACGGGGACGGTCTCGGCCACGCGCTCACGGTACGGCTCCGCGTCCGTGCTCGCCCGGCGGCTTCAGCACGGCGAACGCGTCGGTGACGCGCAGGACCCGGTCGGTGAACCGGAAGACCGCCGCGGGTCGGCCCCCCGACGGCCCCGGCGGGGCGACGGCGCCGGTCGGCTCCAGCAGCGCGCGGCGGGTGAGCACCCGTTGCAGGTTGGTGGCGGACACCGGGTGCCCGAGCGCGGTGACGTAGAGGTCGCGCAGCGCGGAGATGGTGAACTCGCGGGGGGCGAGGGCGAACCCGAGGTTGGTGTAGGACAGCTTGGCGCGCAGCCGGTCGCGGGCGGCGGCGACGATCGCCCCGTGGTCGAACGCGGCGTCGGCCACGGCGGCCGCCCGGACGGGCGTGGGCAGGGACTCGGGAGCATGGTCCAGCTCGGCGGCCGGGGGCGTGACGGGCCGCCAGGCCGTGTCCGACGGGACCGCCGGGTCCACGTCGGAGGGCACGAGCCCGACGAACGCGGTGGCGATCAGACGGTCGCCGGGGACGCGTGACGGATCGCTGAACACCCCGAGCTGCTCGACGTGCGCGACCTCGCGGACGTCGACCTTCTCCGCGAGCTGGCGCAGCACCGACCGCTCGACGTCCTCGTCGTCGCCGAGCCTGCCCCCCGGCAGTGCCCAGCGGCCCCGGGCCGGGTCGCGGGCACGCTGCCAGGCGAGCACCTGCACCGTGTCCCCGTAGACGCGCAGCACCGCGGCGAGCACCTCGTGCCCCGTCGGTCGCGTGCCCACGGTCATGATCGTAGGCCGCGGGGTGAGGGCCCGGGACGTGAACGGGAGGTGGCCGTCCGGTGAGTCCCGGGTCACGCGATCAGTGCCGTCCCGGCGGACGCCTGCTAACATCGGCGCCAGTTTACGACTAGTAGTCGAAAACACGAGGAGGGGTCATGACGACGACCGAGCAGGTTCCGACGGTCG
>JAKDLE010000939.1 GCA_030453005.1 Pseudonocardia sp.
CGCGCCATCGTGCCGCTGATCGAGGGCCGCGACCTGATCGGCCAGGCCGCCACGGGCACCGGCAAGACGGCGGCGTTCGCGCTGCCGATGCTGGAGCGCCTCGCCGAGCGGCGCCCGGAGCGCAACCGCGGCGACGCCCCGCTCGGGCTGATCCTGGCCCCCACCCGCGAGCTGGCCCTGCAGGTGTCCGAGGCGGTCACCCGCTACGGCTCGCACCTGCGCGCCCGCGTGCTCACCGTCTACGGCGGCGCCCCCGTCGGCCCGCAGCTCAAGGGGCTGCACCAGGGCGTCGACATCGTGGTGGCCACGCCCGGCCGCGCGATCGACCTGATGAACCGCGGTGCCCTGAAGCTGCACGACCTCGAGACCGTCGTCCTCGACGAGGCCGACGAGATGCTCGACATGGGCTTCGTCGAGGATATCGAGACGCTCCTCGACGCCACCCCGGACACCCGCCAGGCGGTGCTGTTCAGCGCCACCATGCCGCGGCGCATCGAGACCCTCGCGCAGAAGTACCTGCGCGAGCCGGTCACGATCCGGATCCGCCGCGAGGAGGTGCCCGAGGGCGAGGCCCCCAAGGTCCGCCAGACGGCCTACCTCGTGGCCCGCAGCCACACCACGGCGGCGCTGGGACGGGTGCTGGAGGCCGAGCGGCCCACGGCGGCCATCGTCTTCTGCCGCACCCGGCTCGACGTCGACGCCGTCACCGAGACGCTCACCGGCCGCGGTCTGCGCGCCGAGGCGCTGCACGGTGGCATGGACCAGGAGCACCGCACCCGCGTGGTCGAGCGGCTGCGCAGCGGGCGCACCGAGCTGCTCGTGGCCACCGACGTCGCGGCCCGCGGCCTCGACATCGACCTGCTCACCCACGTCGTCAACCACGACGTGCCGCAGTCGAGCGAGGCCTACGTGCACCGCATCGGCCGCGTCGGCCGGGCCGGGCGTGAGGGCGTGGCGATCACGCTGGCGCCGCCGTCGAAGGTGTACGCGCTGCGCAACGTCGAGCGGCTCACCGGGCAGACCATCGAGATGGCGCCCGTGCCCACGGCGGCCGACCTGCGGGCGGCCCGCCTGGAGCGCACCCGCGATGCGCTGCGCGAGGCGCTGAACATCGACGTCGCCGACGACGACGGGATCCGGGCCATGATCGCCGGCCTCGCCGAGGACTTCGACCCCGTCGACGTGGCCGCGGCCGCGGTGCGGCTGATGACCCAGGCCGCGGGCTCGCCCGACGACGGCGAGGACATCCCCGTCGTCCGCGCGCCGCGTGCGGGCGCCCGCGACTCCCGCGGTCCCCGCGAGGGGGTCCGCGGACGCGGCGGGGTGGCGGCGGGCACCCGTGCCCCGAAGGCGGGCACCACGCGGCTGTTCGTCAACGCGGGCCGCGCGAGCGGCGTGCGCCCGCAGGACATCGTGGGCGCACTGGCCAACGAGTCGAACCTGACGGGCCGCGACATCGGAGCCATCCAGATCCACGAGCGCCACGCGCTGGTCGAGATCCCGGAGCACACCGCCGATGACGTGCTGCGCAGCCTGCGCGGCACCACCACGCTGAAGGGTCGCCGCGCCAACGTGCGCCGCGACCGCGGCTTCGCCACGGCGGGCGCGGGCCGCCAGGACTGACCCCGCACCACGGCCGGTCGAATGGAGCCGCACTGCTGCATCCGCACTGCTGCATCCGCAGTAGTGCGGCTCGGTCCTGTGCGGGGTTCCGCTGCTAGTTTCCCCTCCGGGTCCGGAGCAGGGGAGT
>JAKDLE010000940.1 GCA_030453005.1 Pseudonocardia sp.
TCCTTGCTGGTCAGCGCGGTGGCGGTGGCGGGTGCCGGGGTCGTGGTGGTCGGGTCCGTGACGTCGACGCCGCGCGCGGTGGGCAGGGGGATGACGTCGGCGAGACCATCGGCGACGACGGCGGTGTCGCCGATGGCGGTGTCGCCGATGGCGAAGAGCTGGTCGGGGCCGTGTAGGTGCGCGGGTGCCCCGGCGTCCCCGGTCGGGCGCACGGTCGCGGTGGTCTCGGTGCCGGCGGCGAGGATGCCCTTGATGGTGCGGTAGGACGGGTCCCCGGCGGTGGTGGCCTTCGCGCAGGCGGCCTCGAGCCGGCCGGGGGTGTGCTTGTCGGCCAGGCCGAGCACGCCTTGGGCGGCGCGCAGCCGGAACAGCGCGTTCTCGGCCAGCAGCTCGCCGATCACGACCTCACACGCCGGCCCGATCTCGGTGGCCCGGCGCCGGCACCAGGTCGGGGTGCGCATGTGGAAGGCGATCTTCTCCGGCGGGTAGTCGCCGTAGTCGGTCTGCTTGCCGCGTTCCTTGAACGGATGGGTCTTGATCAGCTCTCCGTGGCGGAAGAACTGCACCATGGTGGTGGTGGAGCGGGCATCGACGCGCTCGCCGAGGTAGCGCCACGGCAACGAGTAGAGCGTGGCACCGACCTTGGCGTGGATGTCCGGGCCGATCTTCGCCGACGACCAGGTGGCCGCCACGAACGGCGCCGCCGGCAACGGGGCCAGCGCCGGCTGCTCGACCGTGGCGAACACCGCGGCCGGGGCCGCCCCGTCCAGCGGGCGACACGACCGTGCGCCCGCGACCTCGGTGCACCAGACCAGCGCGGCAGCGCGCATCTCGGGCAGCGAGGCGAAGTCCCGGCCCCGCCAGAACGAGTCCCGAACATAGGGCATCGGCCGCTCGACCTGCGGTTTGTCCTTGGGCTTGAGCGCGCGGGCCGGGTCGACGAGGGTGCCGTAGTGCGCCGCCAGCTCCGCATACGCCCGGTTGATCTTCGGGTCGTAGAGGTCGGGGCGCTCGACCCCGGTCTTGAGATTATCGGGAACCAGCCTCGCGGGTACACCGGTGAAGTAGGCGAACGCCTCCACGTGCGCGGCGGTCCACTCGGCCTGGTCCATGATCAGGGTCGGGCGCACGAACATGTGCCGCGAGCAGCACAGCACCATCACGAACGCCCACACCGTGCGCCGCCGCCCGACGCGCGGGTCGAGCCACATCCCCAACTTCCCGTAGTCGATCTGCGCTTCCTGCCCCGCAGGCGGGGTGTCGCGCAGCACCGTGACCTGGGCCCGGCGGGCGTCCTCGGGCAGGTTGGCCCGCACCCACCGGCGCAGACTCGCCACACTCGCGTCCAGCCCGTGCTCATCGGCGAGACGCTGGTGGACTGTCGCCGCGGTCACCCCCGCCTTGAGTTGGGTGGCGATGTAGTCGCGGTGGCACTCGATCCGCGGCTAGGACACCTGCCGCAGCCCCGCCTCGCACAGCTCCGGGAACCAGCCCGTCACCAACGTGCGCCAGTCCGCCTCGGCCATCGGCGGGCCGCCCGGCTCGATCCCGGCCGCCCGGGCCGGGGCGGTGTACTTGCGCTGGGTCTTGCGATCCACCCCCAGACTGGCCGCCAGCTCGTGCTGCGACCGGCCCGCGTACCAGTGGATCAAAATCTCCACAATGTCGATCACTTCGAACGTCCTCCTCGCCACAGTGGCTCCACCTCGCTGCTCGGCAACGACATGGAGGCTTGCGTCTACCGA
>JAKDLE010000090.1 GCA_030453005.1 Pseudonocardia sp.
GACGTGCTCGACGACGATGCCGTTGATGTGGATGCCGACCAGGTCGACGTCGACGTCGAACAGCGCGGTGACGGGGAACCCGCGACCGTCGAAGCCCGTGTACCCGGCGAGCGCGTGCCCGAGGTTGCCGACACCGACGAGCGCGACGGCCTGGCGGTGGTTGAGCCCGAGCACCCGCTGCAACTGCAGCAGCAGCGCGGACACCTCGTAGCCGACGCCGCGGATGCCGTAGGACCCGATGTAGGACAGGTCCTTGCGCAGCTTCGCGGAGTTGACGCCGGTGGCGGCGGCCAGCTCCTCGCTGGACACCGTCTCGGCTCCCTGCTCGGCGAGCTCGCCGAGCATGCGCAGGTAGACGGCGAGTCTGGCGACGCTGGCCTCGGGTATGATCCGCGACTTCGGCCCACTCCCGTCGGGGTCGGCCTGCGGCGGCGATGTCACGGGCGAAGACTCCTCGGGGTGGCTCAGCGGTTCGGTGCGCCGCAGCGTTCGGACCCCGGGACGCCCCGGACGGGTCGATCGGCTATTGACGGCGACTGGTTTACACGGTAGCCGCTTGTGAACGCACGCACAAAGTTGCGATCTTGCCCGCGACCGTGCTCACGCGGGGCTCCGCGAGTGGCGGACCGATGGTCGCGCCGAACCCCCCGCTCGGCTACGCAGGGCCCTCCCCCGTGGACCCAGACGCGCCGCAGGGGCGGCCCGCCATCGTGCCGGCGGGGAATTGCCCCGCCCCGGAGTCCGGGACCGCCCCTGCGGCGTGCTTACCGACTGGAGATCAGTTGGCGGGCATGAGAACCGAGTCGATCACGAACACGGTGGCGTTCGCGGTGGGGATGTTGCCGCACAGGGTGTTGGCGGGCTCACCCTCGCCCAGGGCGAAGGTGGGGGCGTCGGCGGTGCCGCCGACGTTGACGGTCGCACCCGAGAGCACGTCGACCGAACCGGCCTCGATCAGGCCCGCGGCGTCGAGACGCTCACCAGCGACGTGGGCCTGCAGGATCGGGGCCAGCTTGTCGGGGCTCGCCAGCAGCTCGTCGACGGTGCCCGGGGGCAGCTCCTCGAACGCACCGTTGAACGGCGCGAAGACCGTGAGGGCCTCGGCGGAGTTCAGCGTGTCGGCCAGGCCGGGGACGGCACCGACGGCGGTGGCCAGTGTGGACAGCAGCGGGTTGTTCGACGCGGCGGTGGCCACCGGGTCGTCGATCATGCCCTGGGCGGAGCCTTCGCCCTCGGTGGGGACCTGGTCGCAGGCCGGGCCGAAGATGTCCTCGACCGTGGTGACGCCGTCACCGGCGGCGGCGCTGGTGGTGGCCTCGGCGGACGAGGACTCGGCCGGGGCGGAGCTGGTCGGCGCCTCGGCGGTGGGGGTCTCGGAGCTGCCACAAGCGCCCAGCGCCACGGTCAGGGCGGCCATGGCGCCGACGGCGGCCAGTCGCTGGATCTTTCGCACGGGTTTCCTCCTCGAGCTCGGCCCGGTCTGTCCGGGCCGGTACATCAGGACATTCGACATCGAGCCGAACGTGGTTCACTCACGGGACGTAACGTTTCGGCTACGAGTGCTGGCGATCCGCGAGCAGCATCCTTGCCCAGAGCGCAATACGCCACTCGGAGCAACTTGAGCGTTTATACGACCTAAGCAACCGTGAAGATAGTGCCCGGCCATCCTTGTGCCCCATCGGGGATGGGTGGTGTCGACTCCTCGGGTTGGGTCACGCCGTTACCGTCTGTAGCGCGGCTCTGGACGGTGTGGCTGCCCGGCGTCAGGTCGAAGTCGGTGCGCCACATGCGCCAGGTGCTGGGGTTGACCTCCTCGGCCAGCTCCGCCTCCTGCCACGGCCCGCCGTCCATCCGCACCTCGACCCGGCTGATCCCGACGGGCTGCGACCACGCGATCCCGGCCACCGTGACGGTGCCCGCGGGCACCTGGTCGAACCCGATGGGCGACTCGATGCGGCACTGGGTCTTGATCGGCGCGAACCTGCCCCACCCGCGCTGCAGCCAGTAGCCCTGCGCCGCCCCGAACGTGGTGAGCTCGATGTCGGTGAGCCACTTGGTGGCCGAGAGGAAGCCGTAGAGACCCGGCACCACGAGCCGCACCGGGAAGCCGTGCTCGGCGGGCAGCGCCTCGCCGTTCATGCCGACCACCATCAGCGCGCCGCGGGCGGGATCCATCACCACGTCGGTGGGCGACCCGGCCGTCCACCGGTCGAGGCTGGTGGACAGGACCTGGTCGGCGCCGGGCTGGACGCCCGCCTCGGCGAGGATGTCGCGCAGCTCCACGCCGATGAAGTTCGCGGTGGAGATGTAGGGACCGCCCACGACGTTGGACACGCACGTCATCGTGAGCGTGCGCTCCACGAGCGGCCGCGACATGAGGTCGTCGAAGGTGAGCGTGAACGGGTTGTCGACCATGCCGCCGATCTCGCAGGACCAGCTCGTCTCCGACTGAGTGGGCAGCCGCAGCGCGGTGTCCACGCGGTAGAACTCCGCGTTGGACGTGATGAACGGCACCGTGCCCGACTCGGTGAACGCCGCCGTCGCAGGCACCGGCGGGGCGACCTCGGCGAGCCGCGCCCGCGCGAGCCGCGCCGTGACGCGCCTGCGCGCGTCCTCCACGTTGCCGCCGAGCACGACGCCGCCCGCGCCCGCCGCGAGCGCGCCGACCCCGACCGCCGCCGCCGAGCCGATGAGCACCCCGCGCCGCGACACCCCGCCCGACGTAGCCGCCGGGGCGTAGGTGCGCAAGGCGAGGCCGTGCAGCCACCGGAAGGACACGACGCCGACGACGATCGACGCCAGCGGCGCGAGCAGCGACAGCAGCCCGAACGCGGGCGAGAAGGCGACGGCGAGCAGGCCGAGCACGCCCATCGCGACGACCACGGCGAGCCCGACGGTGGCGCGCCTGCGCGACAGGGCGCCCGCCGACGCGGCGATCAGCAGGATCACCACCCCCATGCCGGCGAGCAGGATCGGCTTGTCCGCCGTGCCGAACGTGGTCTTGGCGAACTCGGTGAGCCACTGGGGGGAGAACCGGATGACCGTGTCGCCCACCGCGAGGAACGGCGACGACGACGGCGCGGCGACCGCGGCCACGAGGTGCCCGACCCCCAACGCCGCCCCGACCGCCAGCACGCCGATCAACGCGGCGAGGGCTCGGGGGATCCGGCGGGCTCGGGGCCGGTCGGTGGACTGCTCGGGAGGTGCCGCGGTGGTGCTCACGGTCAACGTTCGCCCGGGCGGCGGTTGCGGTTCACCCGTCACGGACCGGTGGTGAGCGCCTTGCGCAACCGCGGCTCCTCGACCTTCCAGAACCCGTGCTCACGGCCGTCCACGAGGAACACCGGGACGCGGTCGCCGTACTCGGCGCGCAGCTCCGTCGACGAGTCGACGTCGACCGCCGTCCACCCCACGCCCAGCTCCCCGCAGATCCGCGCGACGTCGGCCTCCGCGGTGACGCACGCCGAGCAGCCGACGCGCGTGTAGACCGTCACCCGGTTCACGACGCCGCGGTCCCCTCGACGCCGTCGGTCCCCTCGACCCGGGCCAGCCGCCTGCGGGCCACCTTGCCGGTGGGCGTGCGGGGCAGCTCGTCGACGAAGGTCACGACGGCGGGCATCTTGAACCGGGCGAGTCGTTCCGCGCAGTGCGCGCGCACCTCCTCCGCGGTGAGGGTGGCGCCCGGTACCCGGACCAGCACCGCCTTGACGGCCTCGCCGGTGCGGTCGTCGGGCACACCGACGACCGCGGCCTCGGCCACCCCGTCGAGCTCGCAGAGCACCTGCTCGACCTCGCGCGGGTACACGTTGAAGCCGTTGACGATCACGAGGTCCGACGAGCGGTCGACGAGGTGCAGGTCGCCGTCGGCATCGAGGAAGCCCAGGTCGGCCGTGCGGAACCAGCCCTCGGCGTCGGGGCCGCCCGCACCGTCGGGCCAGTACCCGGAGAACAGGTTCGCCCCGCGCACCGCGACCAGGCCGGTGTCCTGGCTGGGGTCGGAGACGGAGTCGAGGTCGTCGTCGCCGGGGTCGGCCACGTCGAGCGGACGCCCGTCGGCGTCGACCAGCCGCAGCTCGATCCCGGGGAGTGCGCGGCCCACCGATCCCGGCTTGGCCACGCCGCCGATCCCGTTCGTGGTCAGCACGGGTCCGCCCTCGGACAGCCCGTAGCCCTCGAAGATCCACAGCCCGGTCGCGGCCTGGAAGTCGGCGAGCCACCGGGCAGGCAGCGGCGCACCGCCGGAGGTGCACAGCCGCACGTCCGCGGTGGCGGCGCGCAGCTCGTCGGCGGGCAGGTCGAGCAGCGACCGGAACATCGACGGGACCGCGACGATCCCGCTCACCCGGTGCGTGCGGAGGGTCTCGGCGGTGGCGGCGGGCTCGAACCGCTCGGAGAGCACCGCGGTGGCGCCCGCCCAGCAGACCTGGAGGAACCCCGCCGCCAACCCGAAGACGTGGAACAGCGGCAACGACAACAGGACCCGGTCCACGGCGGTGCCCGGAGACGGACGCAGCGCCGCGGTCTGCCCGCGGTTGGCCAGCAGGGCCCGGTGCGAGAGCCGCACGCCACGCGGCGTACCCGTGGTGCCCGAGGTGTAGACGAGTAGCGCGATGTCCTCGCCCCCGACACCGTGCGTGACCGAGGCGGCGTCGTCCGACTCCGCGGTGAGGTCCGGCGGCCCGATCAGGGTGGCCCCCACGACGGCCGCGCAGGTGGCGGCGTCGGCATCGTCCGCAGCGGCGACGACGACCCGCGGCGCACAGTCGGCGAACACGATGTCGAGCTCCCGCGGCACCGCGAGGGGACCGCTCGGAACGGCGACGGCGTCGGCCCACAGCACCCCGAGCAACGCGACACAGAACGGCGCGCCGTTGGCCAGCCGGATCACCACGCGGTCGCCGGCCCGCACGCCGGCCGTACGCAGCCTGCGCGTCTCGGCCGCCGCGGCGATCTCGACGTCTGACCAGGTCAGGGTGGTATCGGCGTCGACATCGACGATCGCCGGGTGATCGGGCGTCCGCGTAGCGGCGCGGATCACCAGTGCCGCGAGATGCGTGGGTTCCGGTGCGGCCTCGGGACTGTTCGGGCGGTCCACGGCTCTCCTGGTTGCACTCGAGGGGTGTCGACGGGGCACCCTCCTGCGGGTACCGGGCCCGGCGGACGCCTGACGAACCCCGAGTCTGGCATGCGCGGCGGGGAACCCGGCGGGCACGGACGCAGCGCGGAGACCCTCGACACGCCCGCAGGCATGACGCTGACCGCGCGTGACCGTCCGCTCACCGGAACAGGACCGCGTCGAACGGACGGTGCGTGCTTGCCCACACGAGCCCGCCCGTATGCTCCGCCGCTACAGCCGTCTCAACGCGCGAGCCCCCGCTTTAGTCGCGCGACTCACCCAAGGGAGTGGCATGCAGCCTGTCGCCAGCGCACCGCGGGTCGCCCCACGGCGTCCTGCCCGACACGGCCGCAGTCGGGAGGCATGACCTCCCCGATGCGACCGTCCCGGCTGCTCCGCACCGACACCGTTCGCCGCCCCGCGGGCGGAGATGTCGACGTGCCCCACGCCACCGCCCGGCGAGCGGCGCCCGAAGCCGCCGCCATGCCGCTCCCCCGGCAACGCCCCCGGATGCTCACCGAGGACGCCCCCGTTCTCGACGCCCCCGTTCTCGACGCCGCCACGTCGCGCGCGCCGTCGCTCGAGATCCCGGCCGCTCCGGACGTGGACACCGAGGCCGCGCAGGCCCCCGAGGGCGCGGAGGGCGGCACCTGGTCGCTGGTCAAGGCGTCCCAGGGGGGGGACATGGCCGCGTTCAGCGAGCTGTTCGAGCGCTACTACGACGTGGTGTTCCGCTACGTGCTCTTCCGGATGAACGACCGGACGTTGGCCGAGGACATCACGCAGGAGACGTTCGTCAGAGCGTTGCGCCGGATCAGCTCGGTGACCTACCAGGGCCGGGACATCGCGGCCTGGTTCGTCACCATCGCCCGAAACCTGATCTTCGACCACGTCAAGTCGAGCCGGTACAAGCTCGAGTCGACCACGGCCGACATGGTGGACCTCTCCCCCAGCACGTGCGGGCCCGAGCAGCAGGTGCTCGACGGCGCCACCCACGACGAGCTGCTGCGCTGCGTGCACAAGCTCAACCCCGACCAGCAGGAGTGCATCCAGCTGCGGTTCCTTCAGGGCCTCTCGGTGGCCGAGACGGCGCGGCTCATGGACCGCAACGAGGGCGCGGTCAAGGCGCTGCAGCACCGCGCGGTGCGTCGGCTCGCCCAACTACTCCCCGAGGGGGTGCGATGAACCGCGGCTATATCGGCATCGCGGGCGTCCGCGTTACGGGTGCGACGAATGAACGACTCGATGCGGTGAACGGTCTCACAGTCGTAACCCCTCGGCCGGTGGCTCGTTATACCGGTCAACGCCGAAACAGCGCAGCACGACCGGGCGCCGCGGCACAGAGTGCAGGGATGCAGTGAGGACGGCCAACATGTCCGCCGGACAGGGCCCCGCCGACCGAGGTGGGGACGCAGAGCGGCTCGCCGCGGCGATCGAGCAGGGGACACCCCCCGGCGAGAGCGGCGACGCAGAGCTCGCGCGTGATCTGGAGATCGTGGCGATGCTGCGGTCCCGCAGCGCGGCATTCGATCCGCACCCCACCGATCGGGCGCGCGCCAAGCAGCGGCTGATGGCCGCACTCGCCCAGGACGGCGGGGTGGACGTCACCCAGCAGTTCGAGGCCCAGCCGTTCGAGGCCCAGTCCTTCGAGGCCCAGCCGTTCGAGAGACAGCGCGTCGAGGTGCTCCGGGACGACGCCGCAGGCCCCCGCGCCGCCGAGCTCACGGCTCCGATGCTCCCGCTCGCCGACGGACCCGAATCCGACGCCAGCACTCAGATCGCTCGGGTGACCGACGACCAGGACGCGGCCGGAGCAGGCACCACGGCCGTCGAGGCGCCCGACGTCACGGTGCCGCGCACCCGTCGCGCCGGACGGCACAGCGTGCCCTCCCGGCCCGGCGGCCGGGCCCGGGGCAGCGACCGCCCGGCCGCCCGCGGCCTGCGCCGTCGGGTGCTGGCCGTCGGAGCCGCGGCGATGGTCGCGCTCATCGCCCTCGCGGGGGTGGGGGGCTTCGTGAGCCGCAACGCCCTGCCCGGCGACACGCTCTACGCCATGAAGCGCCTCGCGGAGAGCACCGGCACGGCGCTCACCTTCGACGATCAGGCGCGCGCCCAGCGCCACCTGGAGCTGGCCACCACCCGGCTCGACGAGGTGGAGCGGCTCGTCGAGCGCAGCTCCGCCACCGGGGCCACGCCTCCCGACGCCGCGTTGTTCGAGGCGGCGATGGAGGACTTCGACGCCTCCACCGGTGAAGGCTCCCGCATGCTGCTCGCCGCCGAGGACGCATCGGGCCCCGGCGATCTGGGCGACCTGCAGGCGTGGGCGGCCGAGCAGGCCGCACGTCTCTCGGTGCTGCGCTCGTCGCTGCCGGATTCCTCGGTCGCCGAGGCCGACGACTCCATCGCGCTGCTCGACCGTCTGCTGGGTCGCACCGAGTCGCTGGAGGCGCGGTCGTCCTGCTCTGAGGTCACCTCGACCACGGTCGACGACCTCGGCCGGCTGCCTGCAGAGGGCACCTGCTCGCCGCGGGTCGCCTCCACCGACGATCCGACGACCGAGGCCGACGAGTCCCGGACCGAGGACGCCACGGGCACCGCGACCACCGCCCCGGACGGCACGACCAGTGCCACCGACACCGCCGACCCGACCACCGGCACGAACACCCCGCAGGGCACGGAGCCCGAGGTGCTGTCCGAGGTCGGCCCGGACGGCCTCCCCCTGCCCGGCCCGTCCGGTCCGGGCGAGGGCCTGTCCACCAGCACCACCCCCGGCGAGGACGGCGGTGAGATCTCACTGCCACTGCCGCTGCTCCCACCGATGCAGCTGCCGCCGCTGCTTCCGGGCCTGCCCGGCGTCAACATCAACTAAAGCGGCGCCGACGCCGGTTCCGAGGCCGTCGCGGGAGGATCCCCGCGGCGGCCTCGGCTGCGTCGGTAGGGTTGGAGCCCCCGGCAGATGAGGGTCTCTCAGGGAGCGAGGTTCAGGTGCTTGGGTGCGGCGCATCTGCCGGTCGCTCCTTGGTCGCGGAGCCGTGCCGGTCGGAGGGCCAGCCAGTGGTAGCAGGAAGTGGAGTTTCGCACTTCTTCGTGTCTGATCTTGGTGTCGCGCGTCCGTCCTGAC
>JAKDLE010000941.1 GCA_030453005.1 Pseudonocardia sp.
CACCGCCACGACGTCGACGTCCACGTGCTCGACGGCGGCACCCAGCGCGTCGGCGCCCGCGCAGAACCCGACGCCGCCGAGCCCGGAGGCGAGTGGCGACACGCACGCCCCCATCCTGCGACCGGCGCCGACCGGCCGCACACCGGTTCCGTGCTCCGCACAGTGGCTGCAACAGCTGTGCGGCGAAAACAAGGGCTGTGCCGCTTACCGGGGCCGCCCGCACCCGGAGCCGCCCGCACCCGGGGGCGGCCGTTACGCGGCGGCCCAGACCACTCGGTCCGGGCGCAGGAGCGCCGCCGTCGCCCGACCGCCGCGGAGCCAGGCCGCCAGCGCGGCGTCGTCCGCACCGAGGCGCACCGGGCGGGCGTGCACGGCCCGCGCCCGTCGACGCAGCCGCTCGTCGACGGGGCCCGCGCAGAGCAGCGCGAACCCGTCGCCCAGCACGTCGTCGAGCGGCGTCGGTCGGCCGTCGACGGTCACGAGGGGTTGCGGACACACGGTGCCGCACAGGTCGCCGCGCCGCCGCCGCCGGTCCACCCAGTCGCTCGGCGGGTACCGCGTGGCGATGCCCGCCGTCGCCCGCGCCTCGGCGCCGGGCAGGCGCAGCAGCGCCGCGACGAGGGGCCTGCGGAGCGCCGCGGCCAGGTCCTGCCCGCCGGTCATCGCCCGGCCGACGCGCACCGCGGCGCGGATCACCGCCTCCGCGTGGGGCGCGCGCTCGGCCTCGTAGGTCGACAGCAGGTCCTCGCCCGCGTCCCCGCGCAGGACGGCGGCGAGCTTCCAGGCCAGGTTGTGTGCGTCGCCGAGCCCGGTGCCGAGCCCCTGGCCGATGAACGGCGGCATGAGGTGCGCGGCGTCGCCGAGGAGCAGCACCCGGCCCCGGCGCCAGCGGTCGGCCACGCGGGCGCGGAAGGTGTACTCGGCGCTGCGCCGCACGTCCCATGCGGAGCGGGGTACGGCGCCGAGCCAGGGTCGGGTCAGGGAGGGAAGGCGGTCGGTGAGGTCGGCGTCGGTCTCGCCCGCCTTCATCCGGAACTCGAACCGGTACCGGTCGCCGGTGAGGTGCATGAAGGTGGCCGCGCGTCGGGGGTCGCAGACCTGGTCGACCCCGCCCCACGACGCCAGCGGGACGCGGCACACGACGTCGACGACGAACCAGCGCTCGGTGAACCGCAGGTCCCGCAGACCGGCGCCGACGGCGGCGCGGACGGTGCTCTCGGCCCCGTCGCACCCGAGGACCACGGCGGCGGTGAGCTGCTCCGCCGCGCCGGTCGCGACGTCCCGCAGCGCGACGTGCACGCACCCGCCCCGCTGCTCGACACCGGTGACCACGACCCCGCCGCGCACCGTCACCGCGGGCGGCAGCCCCGCGCGCAGGACGGCCTCCAGCTCCGGCTGGTCGAACAGGTTCGCCTCGGGGTGCCCGTGGCGCCCCGGCGTCGCGGCCCGCTCGAACCGGGCGAACGGGCGCAGCGAGGCGTCGAGCAGCCGCAGCCCCGTCGCCGGCCTGCTGATCGTCGCGAACGCCTCGTCGACGCCGAGGCGTTGCAGCACCCGCACCGCTTCGCCGTCGAGGTGTACCGCCCGGGGCCGCGGGTACGGCTCGGGGTGCCGGTCGAGGACCGTGGCCGCCACGCCGTGGCGCGCGAGCAGGCCGGCCACCGCGAGCCCGGTGGGGCCCGCCCCGACCACGACGACGTCGTTCACCGCACCATCCTCGCGCCGCCGGGCGATGATGGCCCG
>JAKDLE010000942.1 GCA_030453005.1 Pseudonocardia sp.
GGTACTCGGGCCACGGGAGGTCGGAGTAGGCGTCGTGCAGGTCGGCGAGGAGCCCGACGAACACCTGCTGCCAGCGCAGCGGCATCGACTGCGCGAGCGACCGCGGTACGACGAGGTGGTTGTCGGTGGCGCCGGGCGCGGGTCGGTCGAGGTAGTCCGCCACCGGGGTGGTCGAGGCCGGTGCGGGGGGATCGGTGGGCATCACATCTCCTGCTCGTGCGCGTGCTCGTCCACTCTCCCAGAGCTCTCACGCCCGGTTCGGCGTGGTGCCCGGACGGGTCGCGAGCGGCACGAGCTCCTCGTGGTCCCACGGCACGGGCCGCACCCGCACGAACTCGCCGGTGTAGGGCGCCTCCACCATCTTGTCGTCGCCGATGTACATCGCGACGTGGTGGATCGTCGACGGGTCGCTGGGGTCGGTGGCGTAGAACAGCAGGTCACCGGGCTGCATCTCGCGCACCGGCAGGTGGCCGCCCGCGTGGTACTGCTGCCGGGACACCCGGGGCAGGTTGACCCCCGCGGCCTGCCACGCCCGCAGCAGCAGCCCGGAGCAGTCGTAGCGGTCGGGCCCGGTGCCGCCCCACAGGTAGGGCTTGCCCACCTCGCCGAGCGCGAACGAGATCGCGGTGCCCGCCACGCCGTCGGCGAGCACCGCGGTCCGGCCGCACCCCGCCGGGTCGGCCACGTCGCCGAGCGTCGAGACGAGGTCGGCGGCCAGGCCCTCCCACTTGGCGTACGCCTCGGGGAACGCCGAGCGCTGCACCGTCTGGGCGGCCACGGTGATCGGCATCGTCTCCCAGCCGGGCACCTCCAGGAGCCGCTCGATGAAGATCGAGGTGCTGTAGACGGGATCGGTCACCTGCGCAGGCGACCCCCAGCCCTGCGACGGCCGCTGCTGGAACAGCCCGAGGGAGTCCCGGTCGCCGTAGTCGATGTTGCGCAGCGCGGACTCCTGCATGGCGGTGGCCAACGCCACCAGCCAGGCCCGGGGCGGCGCGCCCATCTCCCGCGCCACGCCGATGATCGTGGCCGCGTTGGCGCGCTGTTCGTCGGACAGGGTGGCCGCGGTGGTGCCCGCGCGCTGCCCGGTGAGACCGCCGCCGGTGCGGAGCCCCGCGTCGCAGGCCGCGACGGAGGACCCCGGACGGCCGCCCCCGCCGTTGACGGTGAACGCGATCATCCCGACGACGAGCACCAGCGCCAACGCGGCCAGTACGGCGACCGCGGGCACCAGCAGCCGCATCGGGCGCAGGAGTCTCATCGGTCAGGCCCGGTCGTACCCGGAGACGCGCCAGTCGCCGTCCGCGGTGAGCACGACGAGCACCAGCAGCGTCAGCGCGTCGGTGGGGACTTCCGCCCGCACGGAGTTGGCCGCGACGGCCACCGGCCGCGGCGGGCCCGTCACGCGGGTGGCGGGGACCGCGACCGGGTCGACGGTGGCGAGCACGCCGAGGTACTCCTGCGTGGTGAGCGGGCGCAGGCCCTCGATCCACTGCGCCGCGGTGGTGCCTTCGGGCGGCCGTACCCAGGCGGCCGACCAGCGGGCGGCCACATCGAGCGCCGCCGGAGGGGCGCTGCTCAACGGAAGTGCGCTCGGCGTCAGCTCCGCGACCGGTGGCAGGGCCGTCGGGGTCGGGGTGCTCGGGCTCGTGGTCCGCGGCGGCGCCTCGGTCGTCGGGCCGGTCGTGGTGGTGGCCTGGCGCGGGGCGTCCGCGGTCGGGGAGGGCGGGTTCAGCGCGGTGA
>JAKDLE010000091.1 GCA_030453005.1 Pseudonocardia sp.
AACCGCAGGTCAACCACGCTCAGACGCTCACTCCACGAGAGCCGCACCCGAATCGTTTTACCCGGGCTGAAGTCGTCGGAGTCAGGGGGACGAGATATTGCTTCTGGCCCTCGAGAAGTGGTTCGAGGGTCATCTCCTTGGCCTGCACTTACTGGCCTTCCTGCTTCGTCGGATACCGCGGGCCCCGATCGGGGGGTGGATCACCGCGCAGGTCGGCGAGCCCGCCCACCACGCCGCCAACCTCGCCGTGCCATTCCCGCAGCTCGATGGCCGTCGGTGCCAGCTTGTAGGCGTGGTGGTGCGCGGCGCGGCTGAGCACGTGCCACAGCTCGGTACCGCGGCGGCCGAGGTCGGCGTCGACGGTCCGGGTCAGTGTCAGAAGTTGTGCCCGGCGCGACGCCGCCGCGACCTCGGGCCGGCGGGCGGCCCAGAAGTCGTCGACCGCATGCTCCAGGGCCAGGCGGATCAGCCATGTGCACGCCCGCGGCCAGACCCCCGGCTCCACGAGGCCGGGATCCTGGAGCAGTCGATCGGCCACGGCGAGCCGGCGCAGCCCGTCGTGACTCACGTCTGCAGCCAGTCGGCGAGCTGCTCGGCGTCGCGCACGAACGGCCGCAGATCGCCGGTGAGGCCATGGTGTGCACCTTGCTTGCAGTTCTGCAGCGCACCGACCGCCCATGTCCCGACGGACCGCAGCCTGCCCAGCAGATCGGAGCCGCGGCCCGGGTCGTCGAAGACAGCGAGGGTGGCCTTCTTGTGGGTGGTCGTCGCCTCGGCGATCGCCGCCTCCACCGCGGCATGGGTGTCGCCCCGGGTGAGACGCACGCTGCGGATCCTGGCGTGGCAGGCCGCCTCGATCGCGCTCCTGCAGCACGACGCGACGAGTTCGCTGCGGATGTCCGCAGGCAACTCCTTCGTCGACGCCATCGCGCGGGCGTCCTCCAGGTAGCGCTTGACCGGATCGTCGCTGCGCCGCATTTCCACGACGGAGCGCTCCTGACGTTGCACCTCCCAGACGGTCGCCGAGAGCTCCAGGCGACGCACGGCGTCGGCGAGGCGGTCGTCGTGGGTGAACACGACGACCTGTCGCGTTGCCGCGACATCGGCCAGTACGCGTGCCAGGCCGTCGACCTTCGCCGGGTCCATCGCCTGGACCGGGTCGTCGATGAGGACGAACCGGAACGGGCTCTGCTCGACGGTCGCGCGCGGGAGGAACAGCGACAGGCCGAGCGCGTGCAGCTCGCCCTGGCTCATCACCCCGAGCGCGGTGCCGCCGTCGGTCCCGTCGATGCGGACGTCCATCTCCACCCGGCGGCGCGTCTTCGTGCCGTCCAACCGCACCGGGCCGAGATCGACGTTGCTCTGCTGGCGCAGCAGCTGCCACACCTTCTGCGACTCCTCGGCGAACGGCGCGAGGCGCTCCCCGCGCAGCTCCCCGGCGGCGGCGGTCAACCAGTTCTCGGCCTTCTGCAGTGCAGCGAGACGGGGTGCCTGGGCCGCCACCCGAGCGGCGTCGTCGTGCCAGGCACTGAGCCGGCGCGCGATCGGCACCCAGACCTCGTCGCGCTGGGTCAGCTCCTCCTGTGCCCGCTTGCGGGCGTCGTCGGTGGCCTCGACCAGCGGTGCGTGCGCACGGTCGAGGGCATGCGCCAGCTCCGCGGCGCCGGGTGTACGACCTGCCTCGACCCACGCCGACCACGCTCCGATGACGGCTTCGACGTCCACCGGAGGCGAAACTTCCAGCACGGCGGGGAGCGGGCCGACGAGGCCCTGTGCCGACGCGACCGCGGCGTCCAGCTCGGATGTCGCCTGCCGCAGCTCCGTCGCAGCCACCTCGAGTGCCTCGGCCCGACTCCCTGCGGCCTCGCGCCACGCCTCGTCGAGCGTGCCCTGCTCGCAGACCGGACAGGTGATCGCCGCCCGCCCGTCGTGATGGTGCAGCGCCCCTCGCAGCAGCGCGGCGACCTCGTCGGCAGACCGGACCTCGTCCCCGGCGAGGACGTGTACGCGATCGGCCGCCGCGCGAACCCGACCGGTGGTGGCGGCGACCGTGGCCGCGTCCGGAACCGGCAGGGAAGCCAGGGCGGCGAGAGCGGGCGCCTCCCCGTCCCCGTCGTCGATCCCGGCGACCAGCTCGGCAACGGCTGCGAGGTCCGGTGCGGTCGGCTTGAGCAACGCGGCGGCCCGGACGACACGGTCGTCGTCGACGTCGGCCAGCTCGGTGCGCAACGCGCGCCGCGTCGCGCCGACGGCTCGCGCGTCGTCGGCGAGCCGTTTGCGCGTGACCCGCAGCCGTTCCTGCGCCTCTCCCAGCGGACCGAGGCCGAGCAGGTTGTGCAGGGCGTCGTGCAGCTCGCTGGGCTTCCCGTCTATCAGGGCGCCGAGCTCGCTGTAGGACAGGAACGGCCGGTAGGTGCTCATCTCCTCGCGCCACTGCGCGCCGTCGAAGTCCTCCCGCTTCTCGCCGCGGCGCTGCCGGGTCCAGCGGCCGCCGTCGAGCTCGGACCCGGGTTCCCCACCGGCGCTCGATCCGGGTGGTGCCCGGCGGTCCGGCGGTCACCAGGTCGACGGTGACGGCGGTCGGCCCGTCGGAGTGGAGGTTGCGCCAGCCCTCCTTCCACACCGCGGTGCGGCCCGACCAGCGACCGCTGTTGCCGGTGAGGGCGAGCTCGGCGGCTTCGGCGAAGCTCGACTTGCCGGAGCCGTTGCGGCCGGTCACCAGGGTCAGCCCGGGGCCGGGGCGCAACGGCAGGGTGGCGGGCTCGCCGATGCCGCGGAACCCCTCGACATGCACCGCGGCGAGATAGGCATCCGGTTGCGGCTCCCGCTGCGGAGGTTTCCTCGGGTCGGTGGCCGTCGAAGGCCGGCCTTCCAGCGCGGCCGCGAGGTCGTCCTCGCCCTCCCACGCGGCCAGCACCAGGCCGGCGACCTGATCGTCAGCCGTGTCGTCGGCCAGGAGCCGCTCCAGCAGCAGGTCGTGCAGTCCGTGCTCAGCCTCGTCCACACGTCCCCCTCGGCTGTGATCGCACCAACACTAGGGACGCTCGGTAACCGGTTACACGCCGGGTGTCACGATCGGGTGATGCGGTCGAAGATCGGGAAAACGCTGGTGCGGTGATCGGTGATCCACATGGGTCGGCTCCTGGTTGGTCGTGGTGGCGCGGTGTCGTCGCGACACCGGGCGCGTCGAGGCCGCGCGGGGTGCGTGGGTGTCGCACACGTCGCTGATCAATCGGTGCAGGGCGGCGATGTGGCGCTGGAGATCGGGGTACGCCCCGCTGCGGTTCAGGCGCCGGTAGATCTGCATGAGCTCCGCGACAACGTTTCGAAGTCGGGGGCCCCGGCCTGGGCTTCTTCACGTGCGTCTGATGGTCTGCTTGAGCGGTCCCGTGTAGTCGGTTCCGAGAGCCGACACCTGGCCGCGGTACGGACCTGGCCCCGATCCGCACGCGGCTCACGTCGTTCGCCGGCAGCCACACCTCGTCGCCGACGGTCAGCGGTTCGGGGCCGCCCCACGCGTAGGCGTGGCCTCCCACCTCGACGATCTGGCGCCCGGTCGGCTCCGTCATCCGCCGCGGCGGCTTGGCCGCCTGCTCCAGCTCGCTGATGCGCTGCTGCAGCTGCTCGATCCGGAAGTCGGCGAATCCCCGGATCGATTCCTGGGCGTCGCGGTAACCCTGGCGGTAGGCAGCGCGGCGGGCGGTAGCGAGTTCGGTCTCGGCATCGGCGGCGTGCTGCCGGCAGGCGACCTCGAACCGTGGGTCCGGGATCCGCTGGCGACATGGTCGACCGCCTCGGGTCTCCCGCCCGCAGAGCTTCGGCGCGGGGGTGGTGGTCGTCGGCTCGCTCGGGCTCGGCCCGGAGTCATGGGGTGTCGTCATGTTGTCGGTTCGCTCGCGATGGAGGGCATCGCCAGGTCCATCACGCGACCGCCCGCTGCGACGCAAGGGGATCCGACTTCGAGCGTGGGCGGGGGATCGCCGGCGGGGCGATCGCCCGTGCCGGAACCGAGGTGAGATGCCATCCGTCGCACCCGGGGCAGTGGTAGGAGCGGACCGGGTCCTTGTGCATGGCCCGGCCCCAGGCACGGATCTGGGCCAGTGCGAGATCGGCGGCGATCCGGTCCTCGTACCAGCGCTTCCCACACGACCGGCGACGCTCCGTAACAGGCGCGAGTACGTGAGCGACGGTGAGGGCAGGGCGGTGGTGCATGGCGTCACCTCTGTTCAGGACGGACGTCGAGCCGTGCAGCTCGTCGTGGTGGGAGGGGCGGCGGACCGGGCACAGCCCGCCACCCCCGTTTCGAAGGTAAGACCTCTCGTGAACATTGGCAAGATGTTCACAAAGAAGTAATGGACATGCTACGGTCTCGTTGTGAACGTTGAGGAGGACCTGCAGACAGCGGCGTGGATCGCTCGGCAGGTCGGGGTGGGTCGTGCTGCGGTCGCCAACTGGCGCAAGCGGTACCCGGACTTCCCGCAGCCCGCGGCGGGCGGGGCGAACAGCCCGCTGTTCTCCTGGTCGGCGGTGCAGGCATGGCTGGTCGAGAACGGCAAGGCCGGCCAGCTCGCTGCTACCGGGCGCACCGTCACGGGGACGCAGCTCATCGGCGATGCGCCGTCCGTTCAGGGACTCGACCGGGATCTGTCGGACCTGGAGCCGGGGGAGCTGCTCGCTCGCGTGCTGGTATCGCTCCTGCCGCGGCTCGGTGACGACGCGCCTGACGACGATAGGGAGACACTCGTCGTCCTTGACCCGGCCTGTCGTGACGCGGCGGTACTCACCGCGGTCGCTGAGCGCTACTGCGACCACGTGCGCCTGGCCGCGCAGGCCCCGGACGACACGGCCGCGGACACCGTGCGCCGCGTGCTGCCGGCGGTCGGTGACCTCGTGCGGGTGGGCGACGCGCTGCGGACGGACCTCTTCGCGGCGTCTCGGGGCACGGCCCGGGCGGTGCTGTGCGTCCCGCCACCGGCGATGCGCCAGTGGCCGGCGACGGACCTGGCGGCCGATCCCCGCTGGCGCTACGGCCTGCCGGACCCGGCCGATCCGGATCTCGCGTGGGTGCAGCACTGCCTCGCGCACCTGCGTCCGGGCGGGGTGGCCGTCGTCGTGGTCTCCCCGGTCACCGGGCAGCGACCGTCCGGACGGCACGTGCGCGCGGCGCTCGTCCGGGCCGGAGTGGTGCGCGACGTCATCGCACTCCCCGACGGGCTGGCCGAGGGAGCCGTCCACCTCTGGGTGCTGCGCCGTGGCGGCGACGAGCAGTCCGTCCGGATGGTCGACCTGACCGGGCTCGAACCGGCCGACGTTCCGCAGGACCATGCCGCCTGGAAGCCGGTTCTCGCCGCCGACGACCAGGCCCTCGTCCGGTCGGTACCGCAGGTGGAGCTCCTCGACGGCGACACGCCCCTGGTGCCGGCGCGGTACCTGCGTCCCGCGGCGTCGCTGGACGATCTGGGGCCGGTCACGGCGCGCCTGGGCCGGCTCTACGTCGACCTCGCGCGCGCGCTGCCCCAGCCGACCCCGGCCAGCTCGGCTGCCGGCCGGTCCCACGTGACGCTCGCCGAACTGGAACGGTCGCGGGCGATCACGATCCTGCCCCGGGACGCCACCCCCCGGGCCGGCGACCTGCTGTTCCGCACGATGGGCCGCGACCCCGTCGTCGCCGACGGCACCGCCGACGACGAGCGCGGCGTCGCGCAGGTGGTGGGGATCGACACCGACCGGCTCGACCCGCACTTCGTGGCGATGTTCGTCCGCGCCGACGCCCGCGCCGCCCCCGTCGCCAACACCCACAGCGCGCTGACCCGCGACGACGTGCGCCGCTGCCGGATACCGCGGATGCCACTGATCGAGCAGCGCCGCTACGGCGACGCGTTCCGACGGCTCTCGGAGCTCACCGCGGTGGCGGCCCGGCTGGCCGCCGTGACCGACGCCGTCGTCACCCAGACCGTCCACGGCCTCACCGCGGGCGCCCTCGATCCCGCAGCCCTCGGCGCACCAGGCACCATCGAACCCCCCGAGAACGAGAAGAGAACGCAGTGACCCTGCCCGGTTCCGGCCCCACGCACACGCGGATGGCGAGCGACATCTGGTCGGTCGCCGACCTGCTGCGCGGTGACTACAAGCGCCACGAGTACGGGCAGGTGATCCTGCCGTTCACGCTGCTGCGACGCCTCGACGCGGTGATGGCCCCGACCCGCGACGCCGTCCGCGCGCGAGATGCAGCGCTGCCGGACATCCAGAACAAGCAGCGCCTGCTGGAGGTGGCGGCGAAGCTGCCGTTCTACAACGTCTCCGAGCAGGACTTCGCCTCGATCGCCTCTGACGCCACCGGTGTGGCGCGGAACCTGCGCGACTACGTCAACGGCTTCTCGCCGAACGTCCGGGAGATCCTGGGTCAGTTCAAGCTGGACGACGAGATCACGCGGCTGGCCGGCTCCAAGATCCTCTACAAGGTCGTCGGCCGGTTCGCCGAGATGCGCGACCTGGACAAGCTGTCCAACCACGACATGGGTTACGTGTTCGAGCACCTGATCCGCAAGTTCGCGGAGGACTCGAACGAGACGGCCGGTGAGCACTTCACGCCGCGCGAGGTCATCAAGCTGATGGTGAACCTGCTGATCGCGCCCGACGCCGAGACGGTGGCGGGGGAGGGGCAGGTCATCAACGTCCTCGACCCCGCCTGCGGCACGGGCGGGATGCTCACCGCGGCCGAGGACCGGATCAAGGCGATCAACCCGAAGGCCGAGGTCTTCGTGTTCGGCCAAGAGCTCAACGGCGAGTCCTGGGCGGTGTGCCAGGCCGACATGCTGATGAGCAGCCACCGCGGCGCCGTCGCCTTCGGCAACACGTTCAGCGACCCGGCGCACGGCGACAAGAAGTTCGACTACATGCTGGCCAACCCGCCGTTCGGGGTGGAGTGGAAGAAGGTCAAGGACGAGATCGAGTCGGAGGCCGAACTCGGGCACGGCGGCCGCTTCGGCGCGGGCCTGCCGAGGATCAACGACGGCTCGTTCCTGTTCCTGCAGCACATGATCTCCAAGATGGAGCCGCGCGAGAAGAAGGGGGCCCGCCTCGCGATCGTGTTCAACGGGTCCCCGCTGTTCACCGGCGCCGCGGGGTCCGGCGAGTCACGCATCCGGCAGTGGATCCTGGAGAACGACCTGTTGGAGGGCATCGTCGCGCTGCCCGACCAGCTCTTCTACAACACCGGCATCTCCACGTACTTCTGGATCCTGTCCAACCGCAAGGTCGCGGCGCTGCGGGACAAGGTGATCCTGCTCGACGCCCGCGAGCAGTGGGAGAAGATGCGCAAGAGCCTCGGCGACAAGCGCAAGCAGATCAGCGAGCCGCAGATCGAGCACATCACTCGCGTGTACGTGGACGCCCTCGCGGTCGCGGCCGACCCGGAACGTGCCGATCACGCCAAGGTGAAGGTCTTCCGCACCCGCGAGTTCGGCTACCACCGCATCACGGTCGACCGCCCGCTCAAGCAGCGCTTCGAGATCACCGACGACACCCTCGCCGCGTTGGAGAATGCCCGCTCCCTGGCGAAGTGGGGCAGCCGGGACGAGCTGGTCTCGGCGCTGCGTCCGTTGGCGGGAACGGTGTGGTGGACGAAGAAGGAGGCCGGCGACGCCCTGCGAGCCGCCGCCCGCGCCGCTGGGGTGCTGTGGCCGACCACGGCGTCGGTGGTCAAGGGCATCTGGGGTGCGGTCGCGGTGTCCGATCCCGAGGGTGAGGTGCAGATGGCCAAGGGTGACGTGCTCCCCGACCCCGACCTGCGCGACTACGAGAACGTCCCGCTCGACGAGGACATCGAGGTGTACTTCCAGCGCGAGGTCATCCCGCACGTGCCCGACGCCTGGATCGACCACGACAAGACGAAGGTCGGCTACGAGATCCCCTTCACCCGCCACTTCTACGTCTACACCCCACCCCGCCCGCTCGCGGAGATCGACGCGGAGTTGCGGGAGTTGGAGGAGCAGATCCAGAAGCTGCTGGGGGAGGTGACGGGTTGAAGGCGATGGTTCCGCTGAAGAGGTTGGCTCGCCTGAACTACGGCGATGCCCTGGCTGCCGCTGTGCGAGAAGAGGGCGAATATGCTGTTCTTGGTTCCGGCGGCCGAACTGGGATTCACAACAGGGCCAACACCTCTGGCCGTAAACATTCAGGCTTGATGATCAGAGCATGACGTTGTCGCCGGTCGGCCGGTA
>JAKDLE010000092.1 GCA_030453005.1 Pseudonocardia sp.
CTCGTGCCCGGTGACGGTCTCGTCGTCGTCACCGGCGGCGGCGGCTTCATCGGCGGACACCTGATCGCCGAGCTGCGCGAACGCGGAGCGCGGATCCGTGCCGTGGACATCAAGCCGCTCGACGAGTGGGCACAGTGCTTTCCCGACGTCGACAACCTGCGCCTCGACCTGCGGGAGCGGGAGGCGTGCGTGACCGCGACGCGCGGCGCCCGCCAGGTCTTCAACCTCGGCGCCGACATGGGTGGCATGGGGTTCATCGAGACCCACCGCGCCGAGTGCTCACTCTCCGTCCTGATCAACACCCACATGTTGCTGGCGGCCCGCGACCAGGGCGTCGAGCGCTACTTCTTCTCGTCGTCGGCGTGCGTGTACGCGGCGGACAAGCAGTCGGTCGCCGCGGTAGCGCCGCTGCAGGAATCAGACGCCTACCCGGCCCTGCCCGAGGACGGCTACGGCTGGGAGAAGCTGTTCAGCGAGCGGATGTGCCGGCACTTCACCGAAGACTTCGGCCTCACCACCCGCGTCGCCCGCTACCACAACGTCTACGGACCGCACGGGACCTACGACGGCGGTCGGGACAAGGCGCCTGCCGCGATCTGTCGCAAAGTGATCACGGCGTCGATGCGGGGCGAGCGCGAGATCGAGATCTGGGGCGACGGCGAGCAGACCCGCAGCTTCATGTTCATCGACGACTGTGTGGAGGGCACGCGGCGCCTGATGGCCAGCGACGTGTCCGCACCGCTCAACCTCGGCAGCGACGAGCTCGTGTCGATCAACGGGCTCGTCGACGTCGTCGAGGAGATCTCCGGAGTCCGCCTGGAACGCCGTCACCGGCTCGACGCCCCGGTCGGCGTTCGGGGCCGCAGCAGCGACAACACGCTGATCCGCCGGGAACTCGGATGGGCGCCCTCGATCCGGCTCGTCGAGGGCATCGAGCCCACGTACCGGTGGATCCACGACGAGCTCCACGCCCGCGAGCGCGGGCGGGTCACGACCTGACCGAGCTCGCGAGGCCACCCGTTCAGCGCAGCACCTGATCGGTCCCCGTCGGCTCCGGCCGCGCGCCCTCGTGAAACCAGATCGTCACCGCGAAGCGGCTGGCGGCGAAGGCGTCCGACTCGGGGTGCACCGGCCGCACCTCGTGAAACGCATCCGACGGGAACAGGACGAGGCTGTTGTCCTCGGGCGTCACGGTGGTCCAGGACGCCGCCCCGGTCGTGCCGGTCGGGGTGTCCCAGGTGTCGTACAACCGCAGATCGCCCCCGCGGTAGCGACGGGGCGTCGGATGGAAGTAGTACACGCACGAGATGCGCCGTGACGCCGCGATCGGATGGCCGGTGTCGACGTGGGGCACGAAGAACCCGCCCGGGCCGTGGGCGGTGAGCTGGCGCTCGATCTTGCCGAGCGGGAACCACTCCAGCCCGAGCTCCTGGCGGGCGTACGAGAGGATCCCGCGCAGTGGCCCATCGAACAGCTCCCAGACCTCCTCGAAGCGCGCCGACAGCAGCGTCCGTGACTTCCTGGCTTCGTGGTTCACCGTGCCCTCGCCCCCGGCGCCGACGATGCCCGACTCGGCGAACTCGTCCTCCCAGCGGAGCGCGTGGTCGAGCAGCCGGTCCCGGTCGGTGCTAGACAGGAAGTCGGGGAGTCGCACGTAGGGCGTCGCCAGGAGCCGGCGGAACGGCGTGACGGGCCGAGCGGGTTCGGCGTGCAGGCGGGTCTCGGCCGCTCGTACCAGGTCGTCGGTCAACCCGCCTGCGCCGTCGGTCAGCGCATGGACCGCATGGCTGACGTAGGCCTCGTCGACGAGATCGAGCAGATGGGCGGCCGCGCCTGCCGGTTCCGGCCACGGCCCCCGCAAGGTGACGAGCGTCGGCTCGATGGCCGCGACCACGGTGGCCAGACGGTCGTCGTCGTCCCGGGGACCGGCCGCGGCCTCGACGAGCGGTAGCGCGCTGCGACGACCGTGCCGGATCAGGGGGCGCCACACGGCTGCAGGCGGACCGCCACAGGCGAGGACGAGGCCGAGGGGCAGCGGCTCGGCGGGCACGTCGTCCTGGATCAGGCGGAGATCGCGCTGGAGTACGCCTCCGAGCTCGAGCGGAGCCCGGTACGGGTGGACTCGGCCCCGTCCGTCGAGCACGGCGAAGCGGTCGGAGTAGTAGACCGCGCCTCGCCGGACCAGTTCGGCGACCAATGTCGAGATTGCGGGCGAACGCAGCCCCGGGATGGCGATGCCCAGCCCTCGCCAGCCGACCACGCCTGCGTGCACGAACGTCATCTCCCCGGAGCGGCGGGCGACGACGGCGTCGACATCCTGTGCCAGCCAGTCGCCGACCGCCTCGGCCGAGTCGGCTGCGAAGACCTCCAGGTCGTCGCGGGCGACCACGTACTCGGGCGGTTCCCCGGCGACGGCCGTGACCCGGTAGGTCACAACTTCCTCGGCGGCGCGGTCGCCCGCGGTGAGCTCCGGCGCCAGCGCTGCCCGCACATGATCCGCCAGCCCTAGGCCGGTCCGGTCGTCGAGGCGCACCTCGACGCCGTAGCCCGTGCCGAGCGTTCGCGTGACCTCGGTCTCCGTCGTCGCCATCCCGGCAGTATGACCGATGACATCGACATGACCAGTTTGCGCTCGACGAGTCGAGGTCGAGGATCTGTTCCGGGGCTTCCCAGCCCTCCTCGCTCAGCGGACGGTCTGGCCGGGGCATGCCGGCCGGTACGGCCAGTCGTCCGCGTGCGTCTCGGTGAACGCACGTGCCTGGACGTGGCCGAGGTTCCACTCCAGCCAGTCGTCGTCGGAGAGGTCCGCGAGGTAGGACCAGTCGACCGTGCCGGTGGCGGCGTAGCGGTCGAGGTTCCGCTCCGCGATCCAGGCGTCGGGGTTGAGGGCGGCCAGGCTGAGCAGCAGCGCCACTCCGCCGAACAGACCGAACCGGGGCAGCCACGCCGCCCGCAGCGTGACGCCTGCTGCCAGCGTGGCCAGCACCAGCACCCCCAGCCAGCCCTCGAACACATCGACCAGCAGGCGCAGCCGGGTGAAGCCGTAGGCCTCCTGGTAGAGGTGCATCCGGTAGAGCGTGGAGGCGACGACGACCAGCGTCGACGCGCACAGCAGGCCCAGGGCGACCCGGATCCAGGCGCGGTCGACGGGTGTCTGCTTCCGTCCGGTGCGCGACCGGGCGGGCGGCCTGCTCGCCGCGGCCGGTACCGGGCGGGTTGACTGCGAGATAGCCGCCTGCCAACACGATGCCGCCGACGCCCACGGCGACGAACGCGCGGACGGCGAGGTCGGAGGACCCGAGGTTGGGGACCAACGCGCCGACCCACTCGGCGAACAGGGCGTCGGCCGAGGCGAACAGCAGGGCGAACACGGTGACGCCCAGAACCGACCAGATCGCCGTGCGCAGCAGCGCCGCCCCGCTGCCCAGGCCCGTGATTCTCCGGATCGTGCGCTGGTCCTGCACGCCGCGGTCGCCACCGACCTGCGCATCGTGGTGTCCGCGGTGCACGGCGCGGGCGACATCGAACGGATGGGGGGTCTGGCCCGCCATGTCGCGCAGACCGCGCGCAGCGGCATCCGGAGCCGGTGCCGCCCGAGGAGCTCGCCGGCCGTTTCACGGTCATGACGCGACCCGACTGGGCACACGGGATCCCCGCGGCCATCGACGCCACCCTGCTCGCCCGGTTCTACGAACGGTATGCCGACCACGCCGTCGCGGTGGCCCGACGGGTCACCTACATCGTGACCGGACTCATGCCCGGTCCTGCGCTGAAGGAGTAGGCGGTCAGGTCCGCATGTGCATGCGGACGCTGTTACCGGGGTGCTCGGGCCGGATCTCGACCAGGTCGGTGAGCTGGCGGATCATCCACATGCCCCGGCCGCGGCGGCCGCGGGGATCGGGCGGGAGGTGCCCGGCGAACGCGTCGATCTCCGGCCCGCCGAGGGTGGTCACCTCGACCACGAGCCGGTCTCCGTCGGTCCAGCTGCGCACGGTGCCGCGTCCGTCGCCGTGTTCGATCGCATTGGTCGCCGCCTCGTTGACCGCGACGACCAGGTCCGCGCCACGCGACCCGTCGATCCCGGCGTCGTCCGCGCGCCGAGCGGCGAAGCGGCGGATCGCGGACAGGTCGGGCGCCCCACCGAAGTCGATGCTGCGGGTCGGCCCCGACGGCACCGGTAGGGCGTCGGCGTCGTACCGGGCGATGAGCCGGACCGGGTCGAGGAAGGCGTCACTCAGGACGGGTGCACCACGGCCGTGGCGCAGCACCGGGTGGGTGTGGGCGGCGGTGACCAGGACGGCCGGGTCGAGGGTGCGGGTGTCGTAGACGCAGAAGACCGGGGTGTCGGGGAGCGCCACGTTGATCAGCGCCTCGTAGCGGGCCCACTCCCGGACCTCCGCCGCCGAGCGGCCCGCCCAGACGACCTCGCCGAGCATCCACGCCGGGGTGTGGCCTGCGGCGAACTCCGCGGCGCGGCGCAGGGAGTGAGCAGGGAAGGTGTACCAGCCGACCGGGTCCACCCACCGGACCTGCGCGGTGCCGAACGGGGCGTACCCGGGATCGGCGTTCAGGGCGGCGACGACGAGATCGCGCTTGTGCGGGGCCAGCACGACCAGCACGGACGCGGCGACGGCGGCACCGGCGCGCAGGAACGGCACCGCCGCGTCCACCAGCTCCTGATCCGAGGAGTACACCAGCGCCTGGTGCAGAGGTGTCGGGGCGAGCTCCGGTTCCGCCGTCGTGTCACCTGCCCGCACCGTGAGCGCTCCTCTCGCCCCCGGTCGGCGTCGTCCACCGGGTCTCGTCCGACTCCGGCGACGGGACCGACCGATCCCGCGAGCGTGCTCGACGCCCACGCCGGGGTCCGAGGCGACGTCGACGACGCTACGCCGAGGACGGGCGTCTGGCACGATGAGCGGCCCAGGCCGTCGCGGGTGGGGGCACGATCAGGAACCGGTACCGGCGGAGGCCCAGACGATGCCGGGATGACGGTGCAGCCCGAGCAGCTCGATGATGTGTCCGAGCAGTCGGGGCGGGTCGCGCAGCACCAGCGGTCGTCCGCGGACGGCGGCGGCGTCGGCGGCCTCGGCGAACACGTCCAGGCCGCCCGCGAAGCAGAACTCGATGCGGGACAGGCCCACGCGGCTGCCGTCTCAACCTCCGCTCACGGTAGGGGCGGGTCGGCCCGACCACAACCGAACGCGCCGACGATTGTTAAGTGGTGGTTGTGCGGAGGCGCGACGATGCGGCCATCCTGTCCGGGTGGGACCGCCGCACGAGTCGACTCCGGATGCGCTGCGGCCGATGCTCGCCACCGCCGGGCGCCCGCCGAACGGCCCGGGGTGGGCGCTGGAGTTCAAGTGGGACGGCATCCGTGCTCTCGCCACGGCCGGTGCGGCCGCCGGGGGAGGGCCGGTGCGGCTGGTCAGCCGCAACGGCAACGAGCTGACCGACGGCTATCCCGAGCTCACCACCGGTCCCGCCGCCGAGGCGCTGGCCCACGGGCGGCGGGTGCTGCTCGACGGCGAGCTCGTCGCGCACGACGCGTCCGGGCGTCCGGACTTCGGGCTGCTCCAGCAGCGCATGCATCTGCGCCACCCGTCCCCGGAGGTGCTGGCCCGGGTTCCGGTGGTCTTCTACGTGTTCGACCTGCTGCACCTCGACGGCCGATCGCTCCTCGCCGAGTCCTACGACGTCCGCCGCGCGCAGCTGGCCGCACTCGGTCTCGATGCCGTCGCCGGGGTGGCGATGCCGCCCCACTACACCGACATGTCTGCCGCGGCGCTGCTGGAGGTCGCTCGCGAGCACGGGTTGGAAGGGGTGGTCAGCAAGCGCCGCAGCTCCCGCTACGAGGCGGGCCGCCGCTCCCCGGCGTGGGTCAAGACCGCGCTGCTCACCACCCAGGAGGTCCTCATCGGCGGCTGGACACCCGGCCAGGGCAGGCGCACCAGATCGATCGGAGCGCTGCTGCTCGGGGCCCGGGACGGTGACGGGCGGCTGCGCTACCTCGGACACGTCGGCACCGGGTTCACCGCCGCCATGCTCTCCGACCTCCTCGCGCGGCTGGAGCCGCTCGCACAGCGGGGCAGCGCGTTCGACGAGCCGGTGCCGACCGCCGATACCCGCCACGCCCGCTGGGTGCGGCCGGTGCTGGTGGGGGAGGTGGTGTACCGGACCCTGACCCACGACCGCAGGCTCCGCCACGCCGCCTGGCGCGGGCTCCGCCCCGACCGCGATCCCGGTGAGGTCACCCTGTCCGGCGACGCCGCCGGGTAGTGGGCTGTCCGCCTCGCGGGCTCACCGCAGATCGTGCCCTGGCCAGCCGGGCAGTCGGGCGCCGAGGACCGCGGCCTGGAGGGTGAAGCGCTGTGCGGGGTTCGTGGGGTCGGACCCGGTCAGTGTCTTGATCCGGTCGAGCCGGTAGGCGACCGCGCGGACGGACAGGTGCAGTCGGCGGGCGGCTTCGGTGGTGACGCCGGTCAGGCCCTCCCGATCGGCAGGAGCGATGACGACGATCCAGCCGTCCTTCGTGGCCACCAGGACATCCCGGTCGCCCATCCGACGCACGACGGCGTGTTCGAGGGAGCTGATCGCCGACTCGGCGCCGTCGAGGCGACCGGTGGGTGCGGCCAACGCGACCTGGTGCGGCCGGGCCAGGTCCAGTCCGAAGGGCTCGGCGCGTTCCACCAGCCTGCCCACGTCGGCGTCGCCGCGCAGCAGGTCCTCGATGAACTCCCGGCGCAGCGTCTCCTCCCACCGCACCAGCTGCCTGCGGGCCTCGGTGTAGCCCTCGACCAGGCTGGCGACCGCCGTGTCGACCACGTACAGCACCGCGTCGGCGGCGGCACGTCCGCTCCGCTGTCCCGCGACTGGACCACCATCGGGAGCTCCCCCCGCAGCCGCCGGGCCGCACAGAGGTAGAGCTGCACGGCGCTGCCTGCCGACACGCCCAGCTCCGCGGCCCGTCGTCCGAGCAGGCCCACCGCTTCGAGCTCGGAGGGCTCGGGCTTGCGCCCGGTGGTGGCGGCGTCGGCCAGCAGCCTCAGGTAGTCGCCGAGGAGCTCCACCGGCACCCCGCCCGCCTCTCGGCCTGCTGCCTGCGCGACCTCGACGAGCCAAGCGCCGCCGGTCGTCCGGGCGTCCCCTCGCAGGCAGGTGCTACGACGCACCGTGGTTCGGCACGGCCGCTCCGTTCCTCAGCGGGGTCATCGTGACCACCACCCGGGGCCGGGGCTCCTGTCGTGACCTGAGGCCGGATCACGCTCCGTGACCGGAGGCACGGCGGGGTCGTTGCGGACGATCGCGACCGGGCTGTGGCCGTGGTGCAGGACGGACTGGCTGACCGAGCCGAACATCGTGCCCAGGACCTGGCCTCGGCCTCGGGACCCGACGACGACCAGCGCCGCGCCGCGGGACTCGGCGACCAGCACGTCGGCGGGGTCGCCGGGCACGAGTGTGGTGACGACCGGGACGTCGGCGAACTCGGACCGCAGGGGAGCCAGTGCGCGCGCCAGTGCCCTGCGCGCGAGCGCTTCGGCCATGGTCGTCGATGCGGCGACCGGCGTGGAGCCCGCGGGGGTGTCCGGCGTCCAGGCGTGCACCGCGGCGAGGGGGATGCCGCGCTGCCGGGCGGCCTGGAACGCGAACCTGATCGCCGGAGCGCATGCCGGTGTCGGGTCGGCGCCCACGACGACTCGGAGCGGCGACCAGCCGGGAGCGCCGTCGCCGCGGGCCGGTCGGATGACGACGACGGGGCAGGAGGCGTGCGCGGCGACCTGGACGGAGACCGACTTCGTCAGCAGGCTCCGCGCACCGCACAGTCCACGGCTGCCCAGGACGAGCAGTTGCGCGTCGGCGGCCTCGTCGAGCAGCGTCCGGTTCGGTGTCCCCCACAGCAGCAGGGCCGAGACCTCCACGTCGGACGCGACCGAGCGGGCGCGGGCGACCGCCTCGCTCAGCACCGTCTCGGCCGCGGTGCGAGCCGTGAAGGCGTCGTCGATCGGCGGGACCAGGCCGTAGCAGTCGGCGGGCAGCGGCGGGCGGAAGGCGTGCACGACGTACAGGGGGCACCCGCGGGCCGCGGCTTCGGCGGTGGCCCAGTCCACGGCGTCGCCCGCCGACCCGGCGCCGTCGATGCCGACGACCACCGGGGCTCGTCCCGCCACCGCGCTCATCGCCGAGCGATGGCCTGCGCCACCGCCTCCATCGTCGGTGAGGTGGG
>JAKDLE010000943.1 GCA_030453005.1 Pseudonocardia sp.
GGGTCGACGACCGTTGTACCGAACATGTGTTCGAGTATACCCGGCGCCGGACGGATCGTCCAGGGGCTGATCAGAAGTAGGTGCCGCACCAGGGAACCGCGTCGGTGGCGAAGACCGCGTCGGCGCGGGCAGGCGCGGCGGGGTCGTGCACCCGCCACCACCCGGCGTCCGCCAGCCGCGACGGGGCCCGGTCCCCGAGGTAGGCCATGGCCAGCGCAGCCACGTCGCACTCCAACTGCGGGTCGACGGGGCCGTCGAGCGGGGCGACGCGCGCCGCCGTCCCCTCCCCGACCCGGTAGACGCCTGCGTTCTGCGGTCGCTGCCGGTCGTGCACGGCGAGCAGGACGGCGGGTGCCGCGCCCCAGGACCGCGCCGCGAGCGCCGCGGGCACGTCGACGATCCGCAGCCACGTCTCGTCGGTGACGTCGTCGACGGTGCAGGCCCGCGGGTCGTCGAGCAGCAGTTCCAGCGGCTCGTCCACGGGCCGCATCCCGGCCTCGATGCGCCCGACGAGGTCCAGGCCGAGGAGGAACCGCCACAGTCCGGCCGTGGCCTCGATCCCGGTGGCGTGCAGGTCGGTGACGCGCAGCGCGCGGTCGGCGAAACTGTCGCCGTCCGCGCCCGGCACCGCGACCGCGAAGCCGTCGTCGCCTCCCGGCCCGGTGTGCACGGCGGCCAGCACGTGCTCGTGCGCGGTGACGCGGTGTCCGACCGACTGCGCCCACCAGGCGGGGTTGCGCGCGATCCCGCCGGTGCGCCGCGTCGCGATGCGGTCGTGCAGGGCGGTGAGCACGGGGACGATCTCCGACACGCTCAGCAGACGCACCGGCCCGCCCTCGGGGGCACCCGACCGCCAGCCGCCCCGCGTCCGCACCGTCACGGCCCGGCCCCGGGTGGCGACGCCGTAGCCGAAGCGGCCGTAGATGCGGGCCTCGCTGGCCCGCAAGGACGCGAGTGGCTCTGCGCGCGCGCCGCAGCCGTCGAGCAGGTCGGCCATCATGGCCGAGAGCACCCCCCGGCGGGTGCGGTCCGCCCGCACGCCCACCCGCGTGACGGCGGCGGTGTCGAGCGCCGCCCCACCCGGCACCGCGGTGCGGGTGGGGAAGGACGTCGTCGTGCCGATCAGGCCCGACCCGTCGTCCACTCCGAGAGTGCGTCCGGGGCTGTAGCTGTGCCGGGAGCGCTCCCACGCGTCGTCGTCGAGGGAGGCGCGGTGCAGCGCCCCCGCGAAGAGGCTGTGCGCCCCGCGGAGCTCGTCAGGGCGCAGGACACGTACACGAGTGGTCACGACCCGATCGTGCCGCACTCACCGCGGGCTGGAGACCTCGTAGTCCCCGCTGCCGCTGGTGATCGTCACCGAGACGGTGACGGGAGCGCCCGCCACCGTGGTGGAGCAGGTGAACACGTCTCCTGTCCGCACCGGGATCGGCCCCTGCGTGGGGTCGCCGCACACCACCTCGCCGACCCCGACGACCCCGTAGCCCTCCACGAGCACCCGCTGCACGCCGCTGTCCAGTGCGGCCTGGTCGAACACGACGGGGCGCAGGAACCCGGGCGCCACGAACGCGAGGACGGCACCCACCGCGAGCAACGCCACCACCACGGCGACGATCAAGGGCGTCGTCCGGCGCTCCGGGCGGCCCGACGCCCCCGGCAGCGGGGGGTAGCCCTGCGGTCCCCACTGCGGCGCGCCGTACCGCTGTCCCCCCGGGTACGGCCCGCCTGCGGTCTGCGG
>JAKDLE010000944.1 GCA_030453005.1 Pseudonocardia sp.
TCCGGGGTGCTCGCCGGTGGGCTCGTGGTGCTCGCGGTGTCCCTGGTGGTGGCGTGGGTGGTGGCCAGGCGCACCGGGTTGCCCGGGCCCGCGCCGGAGTTCCTGGCCTGGCACTGGGGTGCTGCTGCGGCGGCCGTCGGACTGCAGCTGCGGGCCGACCGGGCGCAGGCGCGGCGGGCGGTCGGCCGCGACCGCGGCGGCACCGCCGCGGCGCTCGGTGTACTGGTGATCAGCGCGGTGGTGCCTGCGGCCCTGTGGTTCGCCTGAGGAGCCTCACCGCAGGTCAGGACATCGGGGTGAGAGCGAACACCTCGGCACCGCGCTGTTCCAGCAGCACCTCACCCTGCACGGCCAGTGCGACCGGTGCGTCGGGATCGGGGCGGTCGACGGGCAGGACACGGCCGGGGGTGCCGTCCTCGATGTCGACGACCTGCAAACCTCCGGGCACGGGCACGAGCAGGTCGACGCCGTAGCGGACGGGCGCGCCGAGCGTGTCGGGCACCGTCCACCGCGGAGCGAGGCTGCACGGGTCGAGGGCCAGCACCGACGAACCCGCACGGACGAAGCGAGCCGTCTCCTCCGGGCAGGGGGGGACGTCCAGGTCGGGCCTGGTCACGTCGTCTCGGGCCACCTCGGTGCCGGTGGCGTCGAACACGCGCAGCCGCCCGTCAAGGGTGACCGCGGCCCGCTCCGCCGTCAGCGCGACGATCTCGGCGCCGGTGCCGGGCAGGACCACCGAGTACTTCTCCTCGGGCTCCTCCGCGCCGTCGTCCCCGTCGGCGGCGAGCACGGTGAGGCGGTCGCCCGCCTCGCCGGGGCACCGCTCGATGACCCCGACCAACCCGCCGCCGAGCACCGCGGAGCCGTATCTGCACTCCGGCCGCGGCTGCCTGCCGACCTGCTCCTGGGCGGGGACCGCGCCGTACTCCAGCGTCCGGACGAGATCGGAGCGCAGGACCTCCAGGTGGTCGTCGCCGAGGAGGAGGAGGTACGTGTCGTCGGCGATCAACCGCACGCCGGGCCGTGCGTCGGGGTTGCGGGCGCCCGCGCGCTCGCCGGTGGCCGCGTGCAGCATCGTCAGCTCGCTGCAGTAGAGGCCTGCGTCGGAGTCATCGCCGGTCGGCTCGGCGTCGTTGGCGTAGAGCGCGATCACCCGACCCTGCGTGGCGGCCGGGAAGGCGGCGCCGACGGCACACAACGGCAGGTCCCGCGAGTAGCTCCAGCGTTCCTCGCCGGTGCGGGCGTCGCGCCCCACGACGGTGGACCCTGAGGCCGTGACGACCGCGGGCCCGGCGACGACCGGCACCGGGGAGTGCTCGCTGGGCGCGCTCCACGCGAGCGCGAAGCGGGCCGGGATCCCGGTGGCGGGCGGGGGTGCGGTGATCGCCGTGTCCGCCGGACGGGAGGTGGTGCCCGCGATGTCACTCGACCAGCCCACGGCCACGGCGGCCCCGGCCAGCGACAGCACCAGGACGGCCGTGGCGAGCAGGTCGCGGCGACGGTGCCGTTCGGGTGGGGGAGCGCGGAACATCGGGTGCGGTCCTCTCGATCCCCATGGTCGGTGCGGCTCCAGTCGGAGAGGCGCCGCAGGCGATGACCGGTGGCCGGTGGATCAGCTGGCGGCGGCGTCCTCGGTCGAGGTGGCGCCGTCGTCGGCCCCGGACCCTGCGCTGCGGCCTCGGCCACCCCGGCGGCGACGGCGGCGCGGACGGCCCGCCTCGTCGTCGGAGCGCGG
>JAKDLE010000093.1 GCA_030453005.1 Pseudonocardia sp.
AGGTCACCGGTGTCGACGCCGAGGGCGAGCCGGTCGAGGTCGAGGGGCACGGGTTACTGGCCCGCTGCCTGCAGCACGAGGTCGACCACCTCGACGGTCTGACCTACGTCGACCGGCTCGTGGGACGCAACGCCCGCGCCGCGAAGAAGGCGCTGCGCCGCAACGGGTGGGGCGCGCCGGGGCTGGCCTGGGATCCGTCGACGCGGCAGGCGGAGGACGTGTAGTACTCAGGCGGCGCGGGGCTCCAACACGAACACCGGGATCTCGCGGTCGGTCCTGCGCTGGTAGTCGGCGTAGTCGGAGTACGCGGCGACGGCGCGCTCCCACCACAGCGCCTTCTCCTCGCCGGTGACCTCGCGGGCGTCGTAGTCCTGGGTGACCGTGCCGTCCTGCAGTTCGACGTGCGGCTCGGCCCGCACGTTGTGGTACCAGACGGGGTGCTTGGGCGCGCCCCCCAGCGAGGCGACGACGGCGTAGGTGCCCTCGTGCTCCACCCGCATCAGCGGCACCTTGCGCAGCGTGCCGCTCCTGGCGCCGCGGGTGGTCAGCAGGACGACCGCACGGCCCCCGATGTCGACGCTCCCCGTCGTGCCGGTCTCGAGGATCTTCTCGGTCTGGTCGCGGACCCAGCCGGTGGGGCTCAGCTCGAACTCTCCGTCAAGAGGCATGCCGTCATCACAACATGATCCGCCGAGCGCGCTACCGGAGGGCGTCGAGGTCGAGCTCGACAGCGAACGGCTCGGTGCTGCGGAACACCCCGTGGACGGCGCCGCCGTCCACGTAACCGAACTCCCCGCCGAGGTGGCAGGCGAGCATCGAGGCGGGCTCGGTGAGGTCGACGATCCAGTAGTGCGGGATGCCGGCGTCGGCGTACTCGCCGCGCTTGACCACGCCGTCGGTGCGCTGCGAGCCGGGGGAGAGGAACTCCACGACGAGCAGCACCTCGGATGCCGTGATGGTCCCGCCCCCGCGGCGGACCCGCTCCCGGGCGGTGCGTCGCACGACGATCAGGTCGGGCCTGCGGACGAATCCCGGCGACGTGGGTGGGGTGAGTTCGAGGTCGACGTCGAGGTCGAGGAGAACCTCGAAATCGGCCGGAAGCTGAGGCTCAAGCCTGACGGCGGCACGGAATCCCGCATGGTTGTGGTCCGGCAGCGGACTGGGCGAGGTGACCACCCGACCTTCCACGAGCTCGTCGTAGCCCGGCTGGGTCTCCCCGAGTGCGAGGTACTCGTCCACGGTGAGCAGGCGCGGCTGCGCGGTCGGTTCGACATCCACCGGCTGGCTCGTCACAGGTCACCTCCGTCGTCGCCGACGATTGTGGCACGGGCAGCCCCGGGTTACGGTCGGTCGACACACGGGAGCTCGCCGCAGCGGGCTGAGAGGGCGGGGATCGATCGCCGCCGACCGTCGAACCAGACCGGGTAATGCTGGCTGTGGAAGGAACGGACATGGAGCCCACCGTCGGCGTCACCCCGCCGCGGGTCATGACCATCGCAGGCACCGACTCCGGCGGTGGGGCGGGCGTGGCCGCCGACCTCCGGACGATGACGGCGTGCGGGGTGCACGGCTGCGTGGCTGTCACCGCCGTCACCGTGCAGAACTCGCTCGGCGTCACCGGCGTGCACACGCTGCCCCCGGAGACGGTGGCCGCGCAGATCGAGTCCGTGGCCGCCGACATCGGCCTCGACGCCGCGAAGACCGGGATGCTCGCGAGCTCCGCGATCATCGAGGCGGTCGCGGCGGCGTGCGACCGCGTCGGCGTCGGGGCGGGCGCGCCGGTCCCGCTCGTCGTCGACCCGGTCGCCGCGTCGATGCACGGCGACCCACTGCTCGCGGGCGAGGCGCTCGACGCCTACCGCGCGCTGCTGTTCCCCCGGGCCACGCTCGTCACCCCCAACCTCGACGAGGTGCGCCTGCTCGTCGGCGTCGACGTGCACGACCGCGCCGCCCAGTACGACGCGGCGAAGGTGCTGCACGCCCTCGGGCCGCGGTACGTGCTGGTCAAGGGTGGGCACATGAGCGGCGAGGGCTGCATGGACCTGCTCTACGACGGCCACGCGTTCACGGAGCTGCCCGGCCCGCGCTTCGACACCGGCCATACCCACGGCGGTGGAGACTCCATGGCCTCGGCGATCGCATCCGGCCTCGCACGCGGGCTCTCCGTGCCCGACGCCGTGGTGTTCGGCAAGCGCTACATCACCGAGGCGGTGCGGCACTCGTACCCGCTCGGCGCCGGGCACGGCCCGGTGTCGCCGCTGTGGGCCGTCCGGCCCTGGTGGGAGCGGTAGCGGGCACCCGGAGTACGGCCGGACCGGCGGTGGGGAGCCGGCTCCCGGTGCAGCAGATTCATGTCGTGCACGACGTGATGGACCGCGCGGAGGTCTGCCCTGCGGTCTAGGCTGCGGCCGATGAGCGAGTGCACCCAGGGAGATCAATGAGCATCATGGGCACCCGGGTGATCCGCACCGAGGATCCGCTGTTCCTCTCACGCGGTGCCACCTACACCGACGACCTGACCGACGAGCGGCTCATCGGTGCCCTGCACCTGACGCTCGTGCGGTCCCCGCTGGCGCACGCCCGGATCACCTCCGTCGCCGTGGACGAGGCCCGCGCGGCCCCCGGTGTCGTCGCGGTCGTGACCGGCGCCGAGGTCGACATGGCCCCCGCGCTGCTGTTCGGCGGGGCGAACAAGGCCATGGTCCGGTCCTTCCTCGCGGCAGACAAGGTGCGCTTCGTCGGTGAGCCGGTGGTCGCCGTGCTCACCGAGGAGGCCTACCAGGGCCAGGACGCCGCCGACCTCGTGGAGGTCGACTACGACCCGCTGCCCGCCGTGATCGACCTGCACGCGGCGGCCACCGACGAGGTGCTGCTGTTCGAGGACGCGGGCACCAACACCTCCAACGGGTTCGGCCTCGACGCCGAGTTCGACGAGCACCTGTTCGACGACTGCGAGGTCGTGGTCACCCGGGAGATCACCAACCAGCGCCTGGCCGCGGCGTCCCTGGAGACAAGGGCGGCCAGCGCGGTGTGGACCGACGGTCGCTACACGCTGTGGTGCTCCACCCAGGCACCGCAGAGTGCGCGCGACGAAGTCGCGGGCTGGCTCGGCGTCGACAGCGCCCAGGTGCACGTGATCACCCCCGACGTCGGCGGCGGGTTCGGGGCGAAGATCGGTGCCGACCCCGAGTTCGCGCTGGTCGCCTGGCTGGCCAGGCACACCGGGCGTCCGGTGCGCTGGCACGAGTCGCGCTCGGAGAACATGACCGGGATGGTGCAGGGCCGCTCCCAAGCCCAGACGGTCACGATCGGTGGCAACCGCGACGGCGACGTCCTCGCCTACCGCCTCGACGTGCTCGCCGACGCCGGTGCCTACCCCCGCCTCGGCGCGGTGCTGCCGCTGTTCACCCGCATGATGGCGCCCGGCGTCTACGACATCGGAAAGGTCGAGTCGCGTGCCCGGGTGCTGGTCACCACGACCACCTCCATCGCGGCCTACCGTGGCGCCGGGCGGCCCGAGGCCACGGCGGCGATCGAGCGGGCCATGGACCTGTTCGCCGCCGAGATCGGCAAGGACCCGGTCGAGGTGCGCAGGCGCAACCTCATCAAGCCCGAGCAGTTCCCGTTCACGACCAAGGGCGGCGCGCCGTATGACACCGGGGAGTACGCGAACGCGCTCGACAAGGTGCTCGACGCCGCGGGCTACCCCGAGCTGCGCGCCGAGCAGAAGGCCCGCCGCGAGCGGGGCGAGGTCGTCCAGCTGGGCATCGGCGTCTCGGTGTTCGTCGAGATCACCGGCGGCGGCGCGTTCTCCGAGGACGCGGCCGTTGAGGTGCACCCCGACGGCACCGTCACGGTGCTCACCGGCACTTCGCCGCACGGGCAGGGCCACGCCACCGCCTGGGCGATGCTCGCCTCCGAGCACCTCGGCATCGGCCTCGACAAGATCACCGTCAAGCACGGCGACACCGACCTCGTCCCCCGCGGCAGCGGCACGATGGGCTCGCGCAGCCTGCAGACCGGGGGCGTCGCGGTCTACCAGGCCGCAGGCGAGCTGGTCGAGCTGGCCAAGCAGCGCGCCGCCGACCTGCTGGAGGCGAACGCCGACGATCTCGACGTCGCCGATGGCCGCGTGTCGGTGCGGGGAACGGACTCCGGCGTCACGCTCGCGCAGCTCGCCGAGTCCGAGCCGCTGCGGGTCGACACGAACTTCGACAGCGGCGCCCCGTGCTTCCCGTTCGGCGCGCACCTCGCCGTGGTCGAGGTCGACGTCGAGTCGGGCAAGGCGGTGGTCGACCGGATCATCACCGTGGACGACGCAGGCCCGGTGCTCAACCCCGTGCTCGCCGAGGGGCAGCGGCACGGCGGCATCGCACAGGGCATCTCGCAGGCCCTGCTCGAGGAGGTCGTCTACGACGAGGACGGCAACCCGCTCACGGCCACGTTCGCCGACTACGCGTTCCCGTCGGCGGCCGAGCTGCCCAGCTTCACGCTGCTCGACATGGCCACACCCACCCACGTCAATCCGATGGGCGTCAAGGGGATCGGCGAGGCCGGCACCATCGGCGCCACGCCCGCGGTGCAGAGCGCCGTGATCGACGCCGTGTCCCACCTGGGCGTCCGCCACATCGACATGCCGACCAGCCCGCTGCGGGTGTGGACGGCCATCAACGCCGCCGCTGTGGAGGGCGCCCAGTGAAGATCCAGATGACGGTGAACGGTGCCGACACCAGCGCCGACGTCGAGCCCCGCCTGCTGCTCGCGCATTACCTGCGCGACACCCTCGGTCTCAAGGCCACCAACATCGGCTGTGACACCACGTCCTGCGGGGCGTGCACAGTGCTGATGGACGGTGAGTCGGTGAAGTCGTGCACAGTGCTGGCCGTGCAGGCCGACGAGGCCTCGGTGCAGACGATGGAGGGCCTGTCCCCGGACGCCGACTCGCTGCACCCGATGGCCGCGGCGTTCCACGCCGAGCACGGCCTGCAGTGCGGGTTCTGCACGCCGGGAATGGTGATGGCCGCGGTCAGCCTGCTGGAGGAGAACCCCCGGCCCTCCGAGCGCGAGGTGCGCGAGGGCCTGGAGGGCAACCTCTGCCGGTGCACCGGCTACCACAACATCGTCCGGGCGGTGCTGGTCGCGAGCGGCCAGGACCCCGACGCGGTCACCGGTGGGGGGCACGCCGAGGAGGCGGCCTCCGGTGGCGTCGAGGTCGCGCCCGGCTTCTCCACCGGGAGTGGCGCATGATCCCTGTCGGTTTCGAGTACGTGCGTCCCGACTCGGTGGACGGCGCGCTCGCGCTGCTCGCCGAGCACGGCGAGGACGCCACGATCCTGGCCGGCGGGCACTCCATCCTGCCGGTGATGAAGCTGCGCCTGGCGGCCCCCGAGCTGGTGATCGACATCGGCAGGCTCGCGGAGCTGAACTACGTGCGCGTGGACGGCGACGGTGACGATTCCTGGGTAGCCATCGGGGCGGGCACCAGGCACCGCACCGTCGAGTCGTCGGACGTCGTGGCGGCCGAGGTGCCGTTGCTGGCGGCCGTCGCGCGCACGGTCGGTGACCCGCAGATCCGCCACCGCGGCACGCTCGGCGGCTCGCTGGCCCACGCCGACCCGGCGTCGGACCTGCCCGCCGCCGTGCTCGCGCTCGGTGGCACGGTTGTGCTGCGCAGCCCGCGCGGCGAGCGCTCGGTGCCGATCACCGGCTTCTACACCGGGGTGTTCTCCTCGGTCAAGGAGCCCGACGAGCTGATCGTCGAGGTGCGGGTGCCGCGCACCGGAGCTGGATCCGGCTGGGCGTACGAGAAGTTCACCCGTCGGGCCAACGACTGGGCGATCGTCGCGGTCGCCGTCGTCGACGGGCGGGTGGGCATGGTCAACATGGGGCCCACCCCGCTGCGGGCCTCGGCCACCGAGGCCGCGCTGGCCGAGGGCGCGTCGATCGCGGACGCCGCCGCGCTCGCCGACCAGGGCACCGATCCCACCGGCGACCTCACCGCCACCAAGGAGTACCGCCGCCACCTGGCGCGGGTCCTCACCAAGCGCGCCCTCACCACGGCCGCCGGAGCCTGACCCGCACCACACGGTTCGCCGTTCCCCGCATGGATCCGCCCTGATGGGGGAACAGACACGGTGTGGCGAACACGGACGGTCCAGTCGTGGGTGGCTGCTACGTGCTCGGCCCGGTGGTCGGCATCGGCTCCACGGCGATGGTGCACCGCGGCCGGGACCTGCGCGACGACCACCCGGTCGCGATCAAGCTGTTCCATGCGGGGGCCTCCCTCGACGAGCTGTGCAGGCAGCGCCGCGAGACCGAGACGCTCGCCGCGCTCGACCATCCGGGGCTCGTCCGGCTGCGCGACGGCGGCGTCGAGGACGGGCGGGCTTTCGTCGTCACCGACCTGGTCGAGGGGCTCACGCTCGCGGAGCGCATCACCGACGGCGCGCTGACCCCCGAGCAGGTGCGCAGGCTGGGAGCCGAGCTGGCCGCCGCGCTGGCCCACGTGCATGCCGCAGGCGTCGTGCACCGCGACGTGAAGCCGGCGAACGTGCTGCTCGGTGACGGCAGCCGGGCGCGCCTGGCCGACTTCGGCATCGCCAGAGCCCTCGGCAGCGCGTCCATCACGGGGGAGGGAACGGTCGTCGGCACCGCCGCGTTCCTCGCGCCCGAGCAGGCGCGGGGCGAGCAGGTCGGCCCACCCGCCGACGTCTACGCGCTGGGCCTGGTGTTGCTGGAGGCGTTGACCGGGCGCCGGGAGTACCCCGGGCACATGATCGAGTCGGCGAGCGCCCGGCTGCACCGACGACCGGAGGTGCCCGACGGCCTTCCCCACGGGCTGAGCGACCGGCTGCGGGCGATGACCGCCGACGACCCGCGGCACCGGCCGTCGGCGGCCGCGGTAGCGGCCCGGTTCGCCTCGGGTTGGTCCGGGTCGGCCCGGTCCGGGTCGGGGGAGGCGCCCCGCCGTGGCGGCAGGCACCGGCGTCCGCCGGAGACGCGGCGGCGCGTCGTCGTACCGCTCGCCGCGGCCGCGTTCCTCGTGTCGGTGGCAGGCGGGGTGGCGTTCGTCGTCGCCGGAGCAGGCTCGACCGGCGTGTCGCCGGTGGCGACGTCCGCGACCCCACCTGAGCAGCGCCCATGATCACTGCGGGTCGCACCTGGTGGTGATGGCCGGTGCGACACCGTGCGGCCCGCCACGATCGTCGCCTCACGGGACGTCGATCACGAGCCAGACCCCGTGGTGGTCGTCCACGCGGTAGGGATGGCCCGTGGCGGCGCCGAGCGCGTCGAGGGCGGCGGCGTCGAACGTGCGCACGTGACCCCACGCCACCTCCGGCTCGTCCTCGTAGGGCACCGCCACCACCACGCGGCGCCGCGCGAGACGCAGCATCTCCGCGAGCACGACCGCGTCCACGCCCGGGGGCAGGTGCTCGAGCAGGTGCACGGCGAACACGGTGTCGGCGACCGAGTCCGCGAGCGGCACGGCGGTGGCGTCACCGGTCACGGCGTCCACCGACGACCCGAGCGCGGGGGCGACCGAGGCCAGCAGCCGCACGGTGCCCGCCGACAGGTCCACGGCCGTCACCGCGTGCCCCGCCCGGGCCAGCGCCAGCGACAGGAAGCCGAAGCAACAGCCCAGCTCCACCACCGATCCGGTAGCGAGCTCCACGGCGCGGGTGTGCACCGGCGCCATGCCGGCGTTGGTGCCACCGGGAGCGCCGCCCGCGGCCAGCTCGGCGAGGGTGTTGCGGTAGAACGCGGTCCAGGCCGTGGCCGGCTCCGGATCGGTGGAGAGCACCACGGAGACGAACGTGCGCTCGAACGCGGACGGGTCGAGCAGGCCCGGCGCCACGAGGTCGTCGGCGATCCAGCCCGCGAGGTCGTTGCTGATCTCGGCGCGGCCGACCCGGTGCCGGAGCCGCCCGTCCGGTCCGATGGTCAGCCGGGGGACGGTCGTCGTGGTCATCCCCGGACGGTAGCCGGGTGACGCCGACCGAGCGACCGTGCACAGGCCGCTGTCGCCGTGCACAGGTCGCGCCCTGTGCACGGCGCCAGCCCGGTGTGCACGGTCGTCGGGTTCCCGGTGTGACCGCGCGAACGAGGTCAAGACGGGGCCTCCCGCTAGGCCGACCAATTGGATTGGGTGCGGCTCTTCTGCAGTGAGCGTCGGAGCAGCGTTGAGCTGCTGGTTTCG
>JAKDLE010000945.1 GCA_030453005.1 Pseudonocardia sp.
GCACCCCATGCCGGAAGCCCCGGCTGCAGGGGTCTTGGGTTTGCCAGTGATCAACCCCGGGCCCCGGGGTCAGCCGGCATGGGGTGCCAGGGCGGGACGCCCGCCGGCCCTTTCCGGGTCCGGCTGTCAGTGGACGAGGGCAGTGTCGAAGACACTCACCACCAACGCCTGACCAGCGTTACGACGCAAGGAGATTCACCATCATGAGCGACCTCACCACGACCGTCACCGTGATCGACGCCTGCGGGCGCGCCCACGTGCCGGTGCTGCTGTTGTCCGACCCCGGCATGGGCAAGTCCTCTCTCGTGCGCGGCCTCGCCTCCGTCGAGGGGGTGCCCTGCGAGACGGTGCTCGGTTCGATCCGCGAACCGGCTGACGTGGCCGGTCTGCCCGTCGTGACCGGCACCGGAGTCACCCTCGCCCCGCCCGCGTGGGCCACTCGGCTGGCCGACGCCGAGGCGGGCTATCTGTTCCTCGATGAGTTGACCACCTGCCCCCCGGCCGTTCAGGCAGCCATGCTGGCCGTCGCGCTGGACCGCGTGGTCGGTGACCTGCGGCTGCCAGCCGCTGTGCGCGTGGTGGCCGGAGCCAACCCGCCCGACCGCGCAGCCGACGGCTGGGAGTTGTCCCCGCCGCTGGCGAACCGCTTCTGTCACGTCACGTTCGCCCCATCAGTGGACGAGTGGCTGGACGGCATGACGGTCGGCTGGGGTGCGCCCCCGGCGTCGCGCGCGATCACTGCGGACCCGACCCGTGTGGAGGCGACCAAGGCGCTCGTTACTGGGTTCATCCGGCACAAGCCCGAGCACCTGCACGCCTTCCCCCGCACCGCTGAGGGGACCGGCGCGCCGTGGCCGTCCCGCCGGGTGTGGGCGATGCTCGCCCTCGCGCTGGCCAACGTGCGCGACGACGACGACGCCGCCCGGCAGACGTTGGCGTTCGGACTGGTCGGGGAGGGTGTCGGCGTCGAGTTCCTGACGTGGTGCCAGCAGGCCGACCTGCCGGACCCGGCCGCTGTCATCGCGGACCCCTCCATCGTCACGTGGAGCGACCGCCCGGACCGGGTATGGGCGATCCTGTCCGCCGTCGTGGGCTGGGCCGCATCCGCCGGGACCGTCGAGGCGTGGCGGTCCGCGTGGGGTCCGCTCTTGGCCGCTGCCGAGGCAGGCGCCCCGGACGTGGCTGCTGCGGCAGCCCGCCCGCTGGGTCGGTGCCGCCCGGCCAAGGCGAGCGTTCCCGCCACGGTGCGGGTCAAGTTCGCCCCGGTGCTGGCCGCTGCCGGGCTCGCTGAGGCCGGTGCGGCATGAGCCAGCAGACCAGGGCGATGACCCGCGAGGAACACGAGGCGTTCCGACTGGCGCGCCTGGTCGCCGCGGAGCGTGCCCCCTACTTCATGCACGCCTTGTTCGCCGCCGCTCCGTGCGCCGCGCCGGGGCTGGGAACCTTCGCCGTGGACGGCGCGTGGCGGCTCTACATGGACCCAGCCCTGTTGGTCGGGCCGGACCGCTGGGACACCCCGACCGCTGCCGCCGTGCTGCTGCACGAGATCGGGCACCTGTTGCGCGACCACGCCGACCGCGCGCAGGCGCTCGCCTCGCCGCGGCACCATCTGGCGTGGAATCTGGCCGGTGACGCCGAGATCAACGACGACCTGCTCGCGGCCGGTGTGCCCCTTCCGGACGGCGTGGTCACACCCGCCGCGCTCGGCTGCCCGGACGGTGACCTCGCG
>JAKDLE010000946.1 GCA_030453005.1 Pseudonocardia sp.
CGGAGACCTCGGGGGGCGGTAAGACGTGGCCGGGCTCGACCGGGCCCGGCGTGGGGGCGGCCCTCCGCGCGGGAGGTGCGGCGGGCGGAGGCGTCCGGGCGGGCCGGATGATGCGGACGGATCGGATGGAACCGCGGGTCAGGTGGAGCTGTGCAGACGGACGACGCCGACCGTGACGTCCTCCAGGCCGCCGCGGTCGAAGTCGCGGCGGAGCTGGTCGGCCTTGATGGTGGCCGTCAGTCCGTCGAACGGCCCGTGCGCGTCGACCTCCCCGGTCTGGGGGTCTACCGCCAGCACCACGTAACCGTCGCACTGTGTGAGCTTCTCCGCCGCAGCGACCAACGTCGCCTCGTCAGAAGTCGTGTTCTCCGGCACCGGATCACCTCCTTGTCATGTAGTACAGCGTCGGAGGGGCCTTCGGCGTGACAATGTTTGGCGCGGACCACCCGTTCGGGTCAGGGTGAATCTGTCAGATGGTCACTAGTTGTGGTGAATCCGGGACGGTGAGCGCATGAAACGGGTAATCCGTGTCGTCAACGTGCCGCTCCTGGTACTCTTGGTGACCGTCACGGTCAGTGGGGCGCTGGCCTTCGCGGTGGGTTCACCGGGGCCCGCGGAGTGGGTCGTGGGCGTCCACGGGGCGTCCGGGCTCGGGCTGCTGCTGCTCGCCCCGGCCAAGACCGTCATCGCGCGCCGGGGCCTGAGGCGGCCGGGACGGTCGCGGAAGGTGATCGGTCTCGGGTTCGCTGCGCTCGTCGTGGCGTCGGTGGCGAGCGGGCTGCTGCACGCCGTCGGCGGCTTCGCCCCGGTGCTCGGGCTGCTGCCGATGCAGATCCACGTGGGTTCCGCCGTCGGGGCCGTAGCCTGCTACGGCGGCGCATGATCAGCAGCCCGACGTAGCCGTGCACGGGGTGCGCGAAGCCCCCCGGGACCGGGAGCCTGCCCCAGCGCCCGATGTGCGAGCCGGTCACGCCCCGGAGGAACGGCCGGAGCGCGGGCAGGCCGGCGGGGTGGCGTCGCGGATCAGCACGTCGCCGAACCTCCCCCGAGGCGTCCGGAAACGGGCACGCGGGCCGACCCGACCCGACGTGTCAGGATCACGGGCATGCGCACCCTCCGTACCCCCGACGAGCGGTTCGTCGGCCTCCCCGGTTTCGATCTCGCGCCCCGGTACGCCGACGTGCCCGACGGCGACGGCGGCACCCTGCGGATGGCGTGGGTGCAGGACGGCCCGGCCGACGGACCGGTGGTCCTGCTCCTGCACGGCGAGCCGAGCTGGTCCTACCTCTACCGCACGATGATCCCGGTGCTCGCCGGTGCGGGACTGCGCGTGGTGGCGCCCGACCTCGTCGGGTTCGGGCGCTCCGACAAGCCCGCCGACGTCGCCGACCACAGCTACGCGCGGCACGTCGAGTGGCTGCGTGCCCTGCTGTTCGACGTCCTCGACCTGCGCGGCGTCACGCTCGTCGGGCAGGACTGGGGCGGGTTGCTCGGGCTGCGGCTCGTGGCCGAGGCGATCGCGGCGGGGCACCCCGACCGGTTCGCTCGCGTTGTCGCCGCCAACACCGGGCTGCCCACCGGCGACCACGACATGCCGCCGGTCTGGTGGGAGTTCCGCCGGGCGGTGGAGAAGGCCGAGACCCTCGACGTCGGGCGGCTGGTCCAGTCGGGCTGCCGCACCCGCCTCACCCCCGGAGTGCGCGCCGCCTACGACGCCCCGTTCCCCGAC
>JAKDLE010000947.1 GCA_030453005.1 Pseudonocardia sp.
TCCGATCCGAAGCGGGGCCGGGGCGGACCCGCCCCGGCCGACTGCGGCCGCGACGCTAGCCAGTTCGCCGACTCTGCGGTGTCGCAATCCGCTCCACCGTCCGCCGGTGGTTGTCGCGGTTTGCGACAACCGCCGGAGCCGTCCCGCTCCTAGCGTCGGACCCGAGACAGGGCAGCCTGCGTGTGGCCGCCCATCCGACGAGAAGGGTGACCGTGACCAGTACCGCGACCGCGCCGGGCACGAGCGGCTCCCTCGCCGCGCGGGTGCAGGCGCTCCTCGACGAGCACGATCCCGCCACCACTGACCGGATCGAGTTCCTCCGCGCCCGCTTCGATGCCGGCCTGGCCTGGGTGCACTACCCGGAGGGGCTCGGCGGCCTCGGCGCTGATCCGAGCCTGCAACCGGAGGTGGACGCCGCGCTGGTTACGGGTGGGGCCCCAGACAACCGGCCGCACACCAACATCATCGGGCTCGGCATGGCCGCGCCGAGCATCCTGCGTTTCGGCACACCGGAGCAGCAGCAGCGCTGGCTGCGTCCGCTGTGGACCGGCGAGGAGATCTGGTGCCAGCTCTTCAGCGAACCGGGTGCCGGGTCCGACCTGGCGAACGTCGCGACGAGCGCGCGGCCCGACGGCGACGGCTGGGTGGTCAACGGGCAGAAGGTGTGGACCTCGCTGGCCCACGACGCGACCTGGGCCATCCTCGTCGCGCGCACCGACCCGGCGCTGCCGAAGCACCGGGGCCTCACGTTCTTCGCCTGCGACATGCGCGCACCCGGGGTCAACGTCCGGCCGCTGCGCCAGATCACCGGCGAGAGCGAGTTCAACGAGGTCTACCTCGACGACGTCCGCATCCCGGACGACCAGCGGCTCGGCGAGGTCGGGCAGGGCTGGGCGGTCACGCAGAACACCCTGATGAACGAGCGCGTCGCCATCGGCGGCGGCACGATCCCGCGCGAGAGCGGCGCGATCGGCGAGCTGGTGAAGGCCTGGCGGGAGCGCCCCGAGCGGCGGACCGCGGGCCTGCACGACCAGGTCCTGCGGTTCTGGGTGGAGGCCGAGGCCGGCCGGCTCACCGCGGAGCGGCTGGGCCAGCAGCAGGCCGCGGGCCTGCCCGGCCCCGAGGGCTCGGGTGCGAAGCTCACGCACGCCCGCCTCAACCAGCAGATCTCCGCATTCGAACTGGACCTCCTCGGTGACGAGGCCCTCCGGTACGGCGACTACTCCGCACGCCGGCCCGTGCTCGTCGCCCACGCCGACAGCCCGGCGGGCTGGCGTTACCTGCGCGCCAAGGGCAACTCCATCGAGGGCGGCACCTCGGAGATCATGCGCAACATCATCGCCGAGCGCGTGCTCGGCCTGCCGGCCGAGGCGCGCGCGGACAAGGACACCCCGTGGAAGGACCTGCCCCGATGACGGCTCCGGTGACCCCGCGCACCGGGGACCTGCTCTACACCGAGATCGAGGACGACCTCCGGGCGACCGTCCGCTCCCTTCTCTACAAGCGGAGCCCGTGGGACGCTGTCCTGGCCCGGACCGAGAGCACCGACACCACCGACCGGGACCTGTGGAGCACGCTGGCCGGCGAGGTGGGCTGTGCCGCGCTCGCCGTCCCGGAGGACCTCGGCGGCGCCGGCGCGAGCTGGCGCGAGGCGGCGGTCGTGGCCGAGGAGCTCGGCCGCGCGGTGGCGCCCGTCCCGTTCCTGGGATCGGCGGGGGTCGCCACGTC
>JAKDLE010000094.1 GCA_030453005.1 Pseudonocardia sp.
GCTCGGCCCCGCTTCGACCGGCGATCAAGGCGCAGGCGTCGCCAGTGGATCGTCACGAACGACGTCTACGCCTTGATCGGCGGTCCGAGCGGCTCAGGTGAGGCTGAAGCCGTAAGGGAGCTCCAGGCGGTGGCGGCGCAAAAGGTCGGGGTCGGCGAGCAGTTCGCGCGTGGGCCCGTCGGCCACCACCTCGCCGTCGTCGAGCACGATGCTGCGCGGGCACAGCTGCAGGGCGTAGGGCAGGTCGTGGGTGACCATCAGCATGGTGGCCTCCAGCCCGAGCAGCACCTCGGCGAGCTCGCGGCGGGCCACCGGGTCGAGGTTGGACGAGGGCTCGTCGAGCACCAGGATCTCCGGCTCGCAGGCGAGCACGGTGGCCAGCGCGACCCGGCGGCGCTGGCCGCCGGAGAGGTGCAGCGGGGAGCGGTCGGCGTGCTCGGCCATCCCCACCCGGTCCAGCGCCTCCCGGACGCGGCGGGTCAGCGCCTCGCCGCGCACCCCGAAGTTCGCCGGTCCGAACGCCACGTCCTCGACCACGCTGGGCATGAACAGCTGGTCGTCGGGGTCCTGGAAGACGATGCCGACGCGGCGGCGGATCTCCCGCAGGTTCTCCCGCGCGACGGGCAGGCCGCCGACGGCGACGGTGCCGTGCCCGGCGGCGAGGATCCCGTTGAGGTGCAGCACGAGGGTGGTCTTGCCCGCGCCGTTCGGCCCGAGCAGCGCCACCCGCTCGCCGCGTTCGATCCGCAGGTCGACCCCGTGCAGGGCCTGGTGCCCGTCGGGGTAGGCGAAGGCGAGCTCGGAGACGGCCAGCGACGGCGCGACGACCCGCTCCACCGGGGCGGGCGCGGGCCTCATGCGGTCACCAGGCCGGTGACGGCGAGCGCGAGGGCCACCGCGACGGGGCAGAGCCCGGCCGCCCACTGGCGACGGGTGGTCACCGCGTCGGACAGCCGCGGCATCTCCCCGGCCCAGCCCCGCGAGAGCATCGCCAGGTGCACCCGCTCGCCGCGTTCGTAGGAGCGGATGAACAGGGCCCCGACGCCCCGCGCGGTGGCCCCGGCCTGCCACAGGAAGCGGGGGTCGTGGCCCCGGGAGATCCGGGCCAGCCGCATCCGCCGGGCCTCGGCGGCGATGACGTCGACGTAGCGCAGCATGAGGGTGGCGATCGTGACGACCAGCGACGGCGCGCGCAACCGCTGCAGGCCCAGCAGCAGGTCGCGCAGCGGCGTGGTGGCGGCGAGGGTGAGCGAGGTGAGCACGCCGAGCGTGCCCTTGACCAGGATGTTCCACGCGCCGAGCAGGCCGGGCTCGGACAGGGTCAGCACCGTGTCTCCGAGAAGGGGCCACTCCACCATCGGCCCCTCCCCGGTGAACGGCAGCAGCACCGCCAGCACGACGAACGGCGCCTCGATCAACGACCGCGCGGCGATCCAGCCCGGGGGGATCCGCGCCACCGCCCACACCGCGGCGAGCAGCAGCAGGTAGCCGCCGAACACGGCGAACGCCTCGCGCGGGGTGACCACCACGCACACCACGCCCAGGAACGCCGCGACGATCTTCACCTCGGCGGGCAGCCGGTGCACCGGCGAGGAGCCGTGCAGGTACAGCGGGTGGGAGTGCCCGGCGGACACTACTGCTCGTCAGTGGGGCGGCGGCTGCGCAGCAGCCAGAAGATCCCGCCCGCCACGATCAGCGTGACGACGACGCCGACGATCCCGGCCAGGCCGACCGTGCCCTCACCGCCGCCGACCGCGTAGTCGGCGAAGGGGCTGTCGGCCAGCGCGTGGTCACCCGCGTTCTGGGCGATGCAGGTGCCCGCGACGGGCTCGCCGTCGGCGCTGAGCTCGCACCCGGTGAGCGTCACGGTGTCGAGACCGTCCGGGTCGCCGCTGGCGAGGTAGGACAGACCGCCTGCGATGAGCAGCGCGACGAGGAGGAACCCGGCGAAGAAGCCCGTGGCGCGACGATCGCGGGTCGGGGAGGTCACGAGGTGCTCCCCGAGACGGCGCGGCCCCGGACGTCGAGCGGCGGACCGGGGCGGCGCAGCAGGTACACCAGGTCGGGGCGGCTCGCGGCGATCGCGCCGACCGTGGCGGCGGTGATGATCCCCTCGCCGATGCCGATCAGGGTGTGCAGCCCGACCATCAGGGTCAGCACGGTGCCGATGTCGGCGCCGCCCGCCCCACCGATCGCGTACTGGAGCACGAAGCCGAGCGAGGCGACCACGACGTTGACCAGGCCGGCGACGAAGGCCGTGATGATCAGCCCGCGGCGGCTGCGTCGGGCCAGGCCGCGCAGGGCGAACGCCACCGCGTAACCGACGAACACCCCGACCAGTGCCATGTTGACGATGCTGGTGCCCAGCGCGGTCAGCCCGCCGTCGGCGAACAGCAGGGCCTGCACGACGAGCACGATCGCGATGCACATCGAGCCGACCCACGGTCCGACGAGCATCGCGACGATCGCGCCGCCGAGCAGGTGCCCGCTGGCGCCGGGCAGGATCGGGAAGTTGATCATCTGGACGGCGAACACGAACGCCGTCACGAGCCCGGCCATCGGCGCGGTGCGGTCGTCGAGGTCGCGCCGCGCGCGGCTCGACGCGACGGCCAGGCCGATCACGGCGATCGCCCCGAAGGCCAGGGCCGTCGGTGGGTTCACCAGCCCGTCGCTCATGTGCATGGCGAGTACCACGCGGTGCCTCCTCGCGTCCGGCCCCGACCGCCCGTGCGGGTGATCGGGCTCAGGCTAGACGCGAGGAGTACGCAGTCGCAATGATTGTGCAACTAACGGAGAGGTGCTACTGCCCTCCGTACCCGATGGCGACGTACTTGGTCTCCAGGAACTCGTCGATGCCCACGCTGCCGCCCTCGCGGCCCAGGCCCGACTGCTTGATCCCGCCGAACGGCGCCGCCGGGTTCGACACGAGCCCGGTGTTGAGCCCGACCATGCCCGCCTCCAGCCGCTCGCTCACCCGCAGCGCCCGCGTCAGGTTCTCCGTGAACAGGTAGCTGACCAGGCCGAACTCGGTGTCGTTGGCGGCGGTGACGGCCTCGTCCTCGTCGTCGAACATGGTGATCGCGGCGACCGGGCCGAAGATCTCCTCGCGGGTGAGCCTGGCGTCGAGCGGCACGTCGGTGAGCACCGTCGGCGGGTAGAAGTAGCCCGCCCCGTCGTGCGGGTCCGCGCCGATCCTGACCTGCGCGCCCTTGTCGAGGGCGTCACGCACCAGGGTGCCTACCTTGTCGCGGCCCTTCGCGTCGACCAACGGCCCGACCTGAACGCCCTCGTCGGTGCCGCGGCCGACGACGAGCGCGCCCATCCGTTCGGTCAGCCGGTCGGCGAAGGCGGGGGCGACCGAGCGGTGCACGAGGAACCGGTTGGCCGCCGTGCACGCCTCGCCCATGTTCCGCATCTTGGCCTGCATCGCCCCGTCGACGGCCTTGTCGAGGTCGGCGTCGTCGAACACCAGGAACGGGGCGTTGCCGCCCAGCTCCATCGACGTCCGCAGCACCTTGTCCGAGGCCTGCTCCAGCAGCTTCCTCCCGACGGGCGTGGAGCCGGTGAAGGAGAGCTTGCGGGCCCGCCCGTCGCGGATCAGCGGTTCCATCACCCCACCCGCGTCCGAGGTGGTGACGATGTTGAGCACGCCGTCAGGCAGCCCCGACTCCGCGAGGATCTCGGCGAGTGCGTGCATCGACAGCGGCGTCTGCTGGGCAGGCTTGACCACCATCGCGCATCCCGCGGCGATCGCGGGCCCGATCTTGCGGGTGCCCATGGCCATCGGGAAGTTCCACGGCGTGATCAGCAGGCAGACGCCGACGGGCTGCTTGAGCACCATGAACCGGCTGGTTCCCGCGGGGGCTATCGCGTACCCGCCGTCGATGCGCACGGCCTCCTCGCCGAACCAGCGGAAGAACTCCGCGGCGTAGGCGATCTCCCCCTTGGACTCGGCGAGGGGCTTGCCCATCTCCATCGTCATGAGCAGGGCGAGGTCGTCGACCCGGTCGGTGATCGTGTCGTAGGCGCGGCGCAGGATCTCCCCGCGCTCGCGGGGCGCCATCGCGGCGAACGACTGCTGGGCGGCGCACGCGGCGGACAGGGCCTCCATGCCGTCCGCGACGCCGGCGTCGGACACCTCGACGAGGGTCTTGCCGGTGGCGGGGTCGTCGACGGCGAGGGTGGCGCCGGACGCGGCCGGGCGCCAGGAACCGCCGATGAACAGGCCGGTGGGGACGGCGTCGAGGACCCGGGCCTCGTCAGCGCCGTTCGTGCTCGGGGGGTTACTCATGTCCGCGATGCTGCCACCGCAGGGTGCCCGGCCGCAGCGTTAGGCGCAGGATGGGCCCCGTGACGCAGACACTGTCCCGGTTGCCCGCGCTCGTCCCCCCGCCCACCGTGCTCCCAGCCCGCGCCGCCGCGTTGCGCGCCGAGGTGCGGGCGTTCCTGGCGCAGGAGCGCGCGAGCGGCGCCTGGTCGCCGCGCGCCGACGTCTGGCTCTCCGGTTGGGACGAGCGGTTCACCCGCGAGCTGGGTCGCCGCGGCTGGCTGGGCATGACCATCCCGGTCGAGTACGGCGGGCACGGCGGCTCGGCGTTGGACCGCTACGTCGTCACCGAGGAGCTGCTGGCCGCGGGCGCGCCGGTGGCCGCGCACTGGGTGGCCGACCGCCAGATCGGGCCGACGCTCATGCGGTTCGGCACGGAGGCGCAGCGGCGGCGCTACCTGCCCCGGATCGCCGCGGGGGAGTGCTACTTCGGGATCGGGATGAGCGAGCCCGACGCGGGCTCCGACCTCGCCGCGGTGCGCACGAAGGCCGACCGGGTCGACGGCGGCTGGGAGCTCACCGGCACCAAGGTGTGGACCTCGGGCGCCCACCACGCGCACGCGTTCTTCGCCCTCGCCCGCTCCGCGCCGCCCAGAGACGTCGACACAGGCGAGTCGAACCGGCACGCCGGGCTGTCGCAGTTCATCGTGGAGCTCGACTCCCCGGGCGTGCAGATCCGCCCGATCCCGCTGCTCACCGGCGCCCACCACTTCAACGAGGTGGTCTTCGAGCGGGTCTTCGTGCCCGACGCGATGGTGCTCGGCGAGCTGGGCGGCGGCTGGGCGCAGGTCACCGGCGAGCTGGCGTTCGAGCGCAGCGGCCCCGAGCGGTTCCTGTCCACGTTCCCGCTGCTCACCGCGATGCTCGCGGAGCTGGCCGGGCAGCCGGGCGCCGAGCGGGAGGTCGGGCGGCTCGTGTCGCGGCTGTGGGCGCTGCGCAGCATGTCACTCGCCGTCGCCGGGTCGTTGGAGTCGGGACAGGCCCCGGAGCTGGCGGCCGCCGTCGTCAAGGACCTGGGCACGCGCTTCGAGAACGAGGTCGTCGACGCGGCCCGCACGTTGGTGGCGATCCCCCCCGACCCGGGCGCCGAGGCGGGGTTCGCCCGGCTGCTCGCCGACGCGGTACTGCACGCCCCGGGGTTCACCCTGCGCGGCGGGACCAACGAGGTGCTGCGCGGCATCGTCGCGCGCGGGATGGGGCTGCGCTGATGAGTTCCGACTCCGATCTGCTCGACCTGGCCGAGTCGATCTTCGCCGACACCGGGGCGGACCTGTGGAAGACGCTGGAGGAGACGGGTCTCGCCCGGCTCACGCTGCCCGAGTCCGCCGGGGGCAGCGGCGGCACGCTGACCGACGCCGCCGCGGTGCTGCAGGTCGCCGGGGCCCACGCCGCGCCGGTGCCGTTGGCCGAGACCGACCTGCTCGCCGCGTGGCTGCTGCACGCCGCGGGCCTGTCGGTGCCCACCGGACCGCTCACGGCCGTGGCGGGCGATCTGCACGTGGCCGACGGGCGCGTCACCGGGACGCTGACGCGCGTCCCGTGGGGGCGCACCGCCGCCGGGATCGCCGTGCTCACGCCCAGCCACGTCGTCCTGCTCACCCCCGGGCAGGTCACGGTCACCGAGGGCACCAACCTGGGCGAGGAGCCACGCGACACCGTCACCGTCGACGCGGACGTCCCGACGACGGCGGACGCACCGGCGGGCGCGGCGGACGAGCTGCGGCTGCGGGCCGCGCTCGGGCGCGCGCAGCTCCTCGCCGGTGCCGCCCGCGGGGCACTCGCCCGGTCCGTGCAGTACGCGGGGGAGCGGGTGCAGTTCGGGCGGCCGATCGGGAGGTTCCAGGCCGTGCAGCAGCAGCTCGCGCTCGCGGCCGCCGAGGTCGCGGCGGCCGGGGCGGCGGCGTCGGCGGCCGCATCCACAGCTGAGCGCGACGGGTGCGGTGCCGCGTCCACGGCGTTCGCGGTGGCGGCGGCCAAGGCCCGGGCAGGCGAGTCCGCGGGCGAGGTGGCCCGCATCGCGCACCAGGTGCACGGCGCGATCGGCGTCACCCGCGAGCACGACCTGCGGCTGCTCACCACGCGGCTGTGGGCCTGGCGCGACGAGGACGGCTCCGAGGCGTACTGGCAGGCGCAGCTGGGCGCCACGGTGACGGCCGCGGGCCCGGACGCGTTGTGGCCCCTGGTCACGGGCATGCCGTAGGCGCACCGCAGTGCGTACGCATTCGGGTACGCTGGCGTGATGCTGCTACCCGAGGTGTTGTCGTTCCGGGAGTTCCGCGCCGGCCTGGCCGCCACGCTCAAGCGCGTGCAGGAGCCGGGGTCGGGGCCGGTGTTCGTCGGCGCGCACCGCAAGCCCGAGGCCGTGATCATGTCGGTGTCGCAGTACGAGCACCTCCGAGACGCCGCCGAACGCCGCGAGGCCGTCGACGAGGCCCTGGCGTCGGTGCGGGCGGAGGGGCTGGAGCCCAGCCCCGAAGATCTTCGACTGTTCTCCGCCGTCGCGGCGGGCGACCTCACCACCGATGAGCTGCGGAAGCAGGTACTGGCACGCTATCGCCGATGAGCTGGGATCCTTATCTCCATCTTGAGTCCGGCGTTCTGCGCAACAGACTGGGCATCGGAGACCGCGCCGAGCTCGCGCGCGTGGAGGCCGCCCTCACCGGGTCGCGAATCCTCGACCTGGGGCACCAAGAGCTCCCCGGTGCCTACGACCTCGACCACCTGCGTGCCTTCCACCTCTACATCCTCGGCGACGTCTACGACTGGGCGGGCGAGTTGCGCACCGTGTCGATCGGCAAGGGCGTGCCCTTCTGCCTCCCGCAGCACCTGCGTTCCGCGGGCGACGTGCTGTTCGCCCAGCTCGCCCGCGACGACCACCTCCGCGGCCTGGCCCGCCCCGACTTCGTCGACGCCCTCGCCTGGCTGCTCTCAGAGATCAACGCGCTGCACCCGTTCCGCGAGGGCAACGGCCGCACCCAGCGTGCGTTCCTCGGTCAGCTCGCCCACGCGGCCGGGCACGGTGTCCGCTGGGCCGCGATGGACCCCGCGGAGAACGCCGAGGCGTCGCGGGACGCGCACCTCGGCGACCGCACGCGGCTACGCGCGATGCTGAACCGGCTCGTCATGCGGTGATCACGCACCGAGCTTGCGGAAGTCCCAGCTCGTGATCTTCTCGGGGGTGAGGCGCAGCCAGGCGTGGCGGCCGTCGTGGTGCATGGTGCCGCCGGTGTAGCGGACGGCGAAGGCCTGCTCGGGGCCGTCGAGCTCGGGCACCGGCTCCCCGGTGCGCGGCACCTCGCCCACCACCTCGGCCCGGCCGCGCAGCTCCACGCCCCGCAGCTCCCCGTACTCCACGCCCGCGTCGACGACCACGGCGATGCGGGGGTCCGCGGCGAGGTCGGCCCAGCGCTGACTGCGCGAGAGCGAGGTGAGCCACAGCGACCCGCCGTGCCAGACGTACCAGAGGGGGGTGGCGTGGGGCCCGTTGGCGCCGACGGTGGCGACGCGGCAGGTCCGCTCCTCGGCGAGGAACGCGTCCACCTCGTCGGTCGTCATGGCGATGGCCCGGGCCCTGCGTTGCTCCTTCATGCGGGGCATCCTGCCACCGGCGGGGGCACTGCCGGTCGGGGTGGCGACGTGCTCTTTGCCGTCATGGCAATGGCAAGGTCGGGCGCATGGACGAGGCGACGAACTGGGTTCTGGCGGCATCGGTCCGCGGTTGGCGGGCCTGCGCACGCAGCGGGGACCACCCTGGCCGCGCTCGGCCGCGCGACGGGCATCTCGGTGAGCACACTCTCGCGCCTAGTGTCCTGAGTCGTTAATTCGCGATGTAAGTAGTATGCTTCGGCGATGG
>JAKDLE010000948.1 GCA_030453005.1 Pseudonocardia sp.
AGGCCCCGTGCGAGCTCGCCCGTCTCCGGGTCGGCGGCGGTGAGCAGCCGCGCCGGCCGCGACAGCCGGTGTACCACGGTGACCGTCGTGCCGTCGGACCGCCCGTCGACGTGCAGCTCGTCGGTCAGTTCGCGGCTCATCGCCAGCCCGCGACCCCGCCCTGACGCCAGGGAATCGGACGGCACGGGGTCGGGCCCGACGTCCCCGTCGCGCCAGCGGCCCCGGTCGGTCACCTCGACCTGCAGCTGCCCGGCCGCGGTGAGCTGCGCGCGCACGGTCACCTCGGCGGCGTCTGGGCCCGGCTCGACGCCGTAGGCGTGCTCGACGGCGTTGGTGACCAGCTCGCCGACCACGTGCTGCACCGTGAACACGTCGTCGACGGCGGCGCCCACCTCCTCGAGCCACGACCAGATCACGGCACGGATGACACCCACCGCCGACACCTGCGCGGGCACCGTCAGCTCGAGGTCGGGCTGCGGATCGATGCGTTGCGCCGCGAGCAGGGTGATGTCGTCGGCGTGCCCGGTGGCCCGGACCAGCATCTCCAGGGTCTGTGTACAGGCGCGTTCCACCGGTGAGGTCTGGGCGGTCTGGAAGGCCCGTCCAGCGACGGTGTCCGCCGCCACCTGGGCGAGCTCGACAGTGCTCGCCGCGACCTCCCGCCCGGGCCGCTCGATGATCCCGTCGGTGTAGAGCAGCACCACATCGCCCAGTTCGAGCCGATCAGCACCGACGGTGAACCGCGCGCCGACGCCCAACGGACCCGCACCGGTCACCGGCAGGTACCGGGGCTCGCCGCCTGCGGGCAGCAGCAGCGGCGGCGGGTGCCCGGCCGTGCAGTAGGACAGCGCGCCGTCGGCGGGGTCGAGCACCGCGACGCACACCGTCGCGGCCCGGGCGCCGCGGATCCGCCCGGCGGCCGCATCGACCGCCCCCAGAGCATCCGGGATCGCCGCGCCCGCGCTCAGCCGCTCGGCCACGATCGCGCGTAGCTGCCCCATCACCGCTGACGCGGCCACACCGTGTCCGACCACGTCGCCGACCACCAGCCCGATCCGCCCGTCGGGCAGCGCCACCGCGTCGAACCAGTCCCCGCCCGCGGCGGTGTCGGCGTCGGCGAGCAGATAGCTGCCCGCGATCCGCACCCGCGGCAGCACCGGCAAACCGTGGGGCAGCAGCTCCCGCTGCAACGCTGCGATCACGTCCCGGGCCTGCTCGAAGCGGCGCTCGGCCACCCGGGCCTGTTCCTGCGCCGCCAGCCGCTGACGCACCTCCTGCGTCGCGTCGCGCAACGTGCAGAGAATCCCGTGCACAGTCCCGTCGGCGGCGCGGCGGGGTACCAGGTCGACGTCGAGGAAGATCTCCTGCGGCCCGCTCTCGTCGAACGTGACGTGCATCCGCCACCCGCGCATCGAGTAGGGCTCGCCCGAGGCGTAGATCGAATCGACCGCCTCGAACAGCTGCTGCCCGAGCAACTCGGGAAAGGCCTCCCGCACCGGCATGCCGATGATGTCCTGTCGTCCCACCATGGCCCGGTAGGCCGCGTTCGCCGCGACGAAGCGGTGCTCCGGACCCTCCAGCACCGTCGCCCCGACCGGGAGATCCTCAAAGGCCCGGCCGACGACACCCGCGTCCCCGATCCGTCCCCACAGCAGCTCGTCATCGTCGGACACGCCCAGCACCACCTCGACCTGAACCTCGCGGGCCGCTCAGCCCTCCGC
>JAKDLE010000949.1 GCA_030453005.1 Pseudonocardia sp.
GGGCACGTCCGCCATTCACGCGATGTGTCGCATCGCCGGACTCGGCCCGGGCGACGCGATCATCGCGCCCGCCTACACGTTCCTCGCCACGGCGACGCCGTTCGCCTACGAGGGCGTCGAGGTCGTCTTCGCCGACGCCGATCGGTACGGCAACGTGACCGCGGCGACGCTGGCCGCGAAACTCGGCCCGACCGTTCGAGCGGTGATCGTCACGCACATGTGGGGCAACCCGTGCCCGATGGACGAGATCGTCGCGTTCTGCCGCGCCCACCAGCTGCTGTTGCTGGAGGACTGTTCGCATGCCCACTTCGCGGCGTGGCGCGGGCAACGGGTCGGCACCTTCGGGGACATGGCGGTGTTCTCCACCAACCAGAAGGCGATCACCACCGGCGAGGGCGGGGTCCTGGTCACCGCAGATGACCGCTACCGCGAGCTGGCGCTGCTGTTCGGGCACTACAACAAGCGGTGCCAGACCGAGATCGACCCGGCCGCGGAGCACTACCCCTACGCCTTCACCGGCATGGGCCTCAAACACCGCATCACCACCCTGGGCGCCGCGATCGGGGTGCACCAGCTCGCGAACGCCCCGGACATCGAGACCCGCCGCCGCGCCCTCCTGTCCCGATACGTCACCGCACTCACCGGCAATCCGGTGGTCACCCCCGCTGTCCTGCCCGACTCCGACGCATCGCACGGCCTGTACGTCCTCGGGCTGCGCTTCCGCCCCGAGGGCGCGACGGTCTCGCGGGACGAATTCGTGGCGCTGTGCCACGCGGAGGGCGCGGTCGAACTCGACGCACCCGGCTCCACGCGCGACATCAGCACCGAGCCGCTCTTCGCCCGCCGCGACCCGCTCGCCCCCTGGCGGCTCACCACACCGCCACTCGCCGAACGTCCGAGCGTCGACCGGCATCCCGGGGTGGCCACGTTCGCGCGGACGTTCCTCAAGCTCCCGCTGTGGGGGTACCCCGGTGACGACGCGTACGTGTCGGGCTATTTGGACGCGCTGGTCAAGGTCTCGGCCGCGGTGGCCCGATGAACGCCTCGGCCTGGAGCGGCTCGGTCACCGACGCGCGCCATCCGATCCGGTCCGACGTCGACGGCGACTTCCCGCTCGACGATCTCCTCGGACTGCCCGCCGCCGAACCTGCCCGCCGCAGCGGCAGAGCGGCCGAGTCGGCTCGGGCCGGACGGTGGTCGGCGGCCACACCCGCCATGCCAGTCCGGCGGGACGAGCAGCTGCTGCACGTGGTCGAAACCAGCATGATCGTCCGGCCGCCGGTCCGAGCGCACCTCGACGGCCTGACACCCGCGATCGCCGTCGCATGGCTGGCACTGGCCGCCCGCTGGATCGACCTCTCCCGCTCCGGTGGCGACCTGCGGTTCCTCAACGCCGCCTGCAAGCTGACCGGGGCCGCGTTGCTCCTGCACCACGAGCAGCCCACCGCACCGACCCTCACCGGTCAACTCGCCGCCGTCGGGCGCCTGATCGGCGTGGCAACTGAGCGGCTCGCCGAGTCCCTGGCCCAGCGGGGCGTCCCGGACGAGCCGGACTCGACGGTCCGGTCAGCGTCTCCACAGCGCAGGCTCACCGGCCCCAGCCGCGCGAGCATCGTCGTTCTGGCCGGCGCCGGGTCCCGCACCGCCGGCCGCGTTGTGGCTGAAGCAGGGGCCCTCGGGCTGCCCATCCGTGCCGTGTGCTGGTACGGGCCCGGGCCCCG
>JAKDLE010000950.1 GCA_030453005.1 Pseudonocardia sp.
GTTCCTCGCTCGCGCCGTGGCGATCGTCGCGGCGCGGGGACGTCGCGTCGCTATCGGGCTCGGGGCGGCCGTGCAGCAGGTCGCCGATCATGCCGCGGACGCCGCCGCGGGACTCACCACCGCGGGCGGTCTCGTCGCGCTGGGTGGGCCTCTCCGGAGTGCTCATCGTGTCGTCTCCTCACTGGTCGGTGCGTCGGTGCGGCCGGTCGCGGGGGAGCCGTTGGTGCGCGGGTCGGCCTGCTCACGGCTGTGCCGCGGGGACGAGTCGCGTCCGATCAGCGCCTCGATGAGCGACCGGTAGGAGGTGAGGGCGTGGCGCTGCTGCTCGGTGTCGACGGTGCCCCGCTCGACGGCCTCGCGCACCGACCGTGCCTCGCGGTAGCGGGCCACGACCTCGGGATGCTCCACCGAGATGTCCTCCGCGCGGCGCTCGAAGTCGTCGACGGGGTAGCCGCGGGTGCGCATGACGTCGACGACCAGCGCGTCGGCGTGCCGCAACGACTGCACGGGGTCGTCGACGAACCCGCGCTGCACGGTGTCCCACGACGCAGCGAACTGCTCGCGCTCCTCGGGCCGCAGCTCTCGGACATCCAGCGACCTGACTCGTTGCTCACGTTCGGTGAGGCGAGCCTCGGCCTCCTTGGGGTCCCCGGTGTCGGCCAGGGCACGGTCGTACTCGGGCCCGTAGCGCTCCTGCAGCTTCTGGGACCGGCGGCGGCGGGAGAGCATGACGCCTGCTGCGACGAGGGCGATCACCAGCAGCACGACGACGACGATCAGAACGATCATGGTGGGTTCCACCGGACACCTCTTTGTGTGGCCGAAAGCTCACTCGTACGAGTGAACCGATGGGGGGTCTGTTCCCAAACATCACAGTCCGGTAAACATCCGGCGGCACTGGTGAACGACCTCTCGTTGACCGCCGCCGCGCGCTGTGGTCAGGTTCTTGGCACGACGGCAGTGGAGGAAGTCGGTGCGAGTCCGACGCGGTCCCGCCACTGTCACCGGGGAGCAGTCGCCCACCCTCATGACCACTGCCGGGAGGCGGGAAGGTCGGGCGGCCCGCGTCGATCCGGGAGCCAGGAGACTCGCCGCCGTCGAGACCACCCACCAGCGAGGGCGCGGACCCTCCCGAGGAGGAGAACACGATGGCGCCTGCCGTCCTGCTGCTGTCCACGGCCGACACCGAGCTGCTCGCCGCCCGCGGGTCCGGCGGGCTCTACCGCACCGCCAACCCGGCCCGCGTCGACCCGGAGGGCCTGCCCGCCCTGCTCGACGGGGTGGACGTCGTCGTGCTGCGCCTGCTCGGCGGGCGCCGGGCCTGGCCCGAGGGGGTCGACGCGCTGGTGGCGTCGGGGCTGCCGGTCGTGCTGCTCGGAGGTGAGGTGTCCCCCGACGCCGAGCTGATGGCCGCGTCCACCGTGCCCTCGGGCGTCGCCTCCGAGGCGCTGGCCTACCTGGCGGCGGGTGGACTGGACAACATGGCGGAGCTGCACCGCTTTCTGTCCGACACCGTGCTGCTCACCGGCGAGGGGTTCGCGCCCCCGGCGCCCACGCCGGACTTCGGCGTGCACGGCACCCGGGCGCACGACGCGGCGCGGCCCACGGTCGGCATCGTCTTCTACCGGGCGCACGCGCTGTCGGGCAACACCGCGTTCGTCGAGACGCTGTGCGAGGCGATCGAGGCCCGCGGCGCCAACGCCCTGCCGGTGTTCTGCGG
>JAKDLE010000951.1 GCA_030453005.1 Pseudonocardia sp.
TGCCCGCGGAGCGGCGCACCACGGCGCGACCGGGCCGCCACTCGGGCGGCAGGGAGTTCCGCGGGGGACGTCGGGCGGGCACGTGCTCTCCGATATGCGGCCGGGGCGATCGGTCAGGGCAGGAAGGGCTCGTCGCGGGCGCTGCGGCGCCTGCGCGACACCGCGAGCGGCAGCGCACCGAGCAGTCCCAAGGCCAGCGGGGCACCCGCGGCGGCCACGGGCATACCGACGGCCTCGGAGGCCTGGGGGTTGATCGAGGGGATCCAGCCGAAACGCGGGAACGGCAGCACGATCAGCCGGGCCTGCCCGATCACGTTCGCGACCGGGACGGGGCCGTGGCCCAGAGCCCGGGAGTCGGCCGAGTTGTTGCGGCTGTCCCCCATCATCCACAGCTGGCCCTCGGGGACCGTGACGGGGTCGAACGGGGCCTGCCGCGGCGGTCCCGCCTCGGGCGCGTAGTAGATGTAGGGCTCGTCGAGCGGCTCACCGTCGACGAGCACGCGGTTACGGCTGTCGCAGCACTGCACCGTCTGGCCGCCCACGGCGATCACCCGCTTGACGAAGTCCTTCTCGTCGGGCGGCGCGAGCCCGATCAGCGACCCGAACTGTTGCAGGCCGTTGACTAGGGCGTTATCCGGCTGCGGCACGCTGAAATCGGAGTTGGTCCAGCTGTCGGGGCCGCGGAACACCACGACGTCGCCGGGCGAGGGATCGGTGAACCGGTACGTGATCTTGTCGACGAGCACGCGGTCATTGGTGCATCCGGTGCACCCGTGCAGCGTGGTCTCCATCGAGCCCGACGGGATGACGTAGACCTTCGCGAGGAAGGTCTGGATGAGGAACGTCATCAGCAGCGCCACCACGATCAGCAGTGGTAGCTCGCGCCAGAAGTTCTCGCGGCGTCGGCGGCCTGGGCGCACCTTCTTGCCTGCGCGGGCGGCGTCGGCTTGGGCCTTGTACTCCGCCGCCGGGCGGGAGTCGGGCGATGCGCCTGCGCGCCTGCGGTGCCTGCCGGGGATCTCGACGGCCGCGACGTTCTCGGCGGGGGCCGCGCTCTCCGCGGGGCCTGCACTCTCCGCGGGGCCTGCGTCGTCCGCGGGTACGAGGTCGCCGTGCACCTCGGTGGGCCCGTCGTCGTCGACGGGCCCCCGCCGGCGCGGACCCGTCGGGGCGATCGGACGGGACGGACCGAGCGCCGGGTGGACACCGTTGCCCGACTCGCCGGTGACAGCCGGAGGCCCCGGTGGACGGCCGCCCGCGACACGTGAGTTGCGGGCTCCGAGGGCTGGTACGGGCCCGTAGCCACCGGTTCCGTTGGTCACCGGCCTGTCCGGCCGACCACCGTTCGATCGGCGGCCGTTCGGCGGTCCGCCGTTCGGAGGTCCGCCGTTCGGGGGGCCGCCGTTCGGAGGGTCGCCGTTCGGAGGGCCGGCGTTCGGACGGCCGCTCCCGTTCAGGACGCCGTTGCCGTTCGGCACCACGCCACCGTTCGGACGGCTGCCGTTCGGACTGCTGCCGTTCGAAGCGCTGCGCTGCGGAGCGGCGCCACCGTTCGGGGCGCGGCCCCGGAGGGGGTGGAAGTCGTTGGCGCCCAAGCCGTTGCGGACAGGCCAGGCCGGAGGGCGGTCGCCGCCGTCGGACCAGTGCGGCCCGGTGCCGCGGACAGGGCCGTCGTCGTCCCCCTCGGAGCCTGTGTGTTCGGCGGCGATCTTCGCGTCGT
>JAKDLE010000095.1 GCA_030453005.1 Pseudonocardia sp.
GCCTCAGGCGTTCGCGCCGACCAGTGTGGCCCGGATCTGCCGCTCGTCCTCGTCGCCGAACCTGTCTTCCATGTCCATCGGCGAGTAGTCCTCGTCGATCGCGTAGACGTCGCGGCCGCGCGCGCTCTCGATGGACTCCAGGCGCCGGTTCACCTTGTCCAGCGCGTAGTCGCTCATCTCGTCGATGGAGATCCCGAACGGGGTGGGCTTGCCCTCCTCCTCGAACGTGTCGAAAATGGCCACGATGAGCTGCAGGGCATGCGGGAGCAGCTCCTGCATCCGCTCGTCGACGACGTCCCAGTTCCGGTCGTCGGCCGCGACGTGGCGGCGGCAGGTGAACGTGCCCCACGCCATGTGGCGGCGCTCGTCGTCACCGATGAGCTTCACCAGCCGCTGCATGCCGGGCAGGATGTCGCGGCTCGCACAGACCTTGGCCCAGACGTAGTAGCCGGTCAGCGCGAGCGTGCCCTCGACGACGTGGTTGTAGGTGACCGAGGCGCGGATCTGGTTGGCCGGGGTCGGATCGTCGACCAGGGCGTACATCGACCTCGGCAGCTCCTGCTTGAAGATCGTGTCGTATGCGGCGCTGTACTCGACGTGGCTGTGCAGATCGGCGTCCTGCCCGATGGCGTCGAACCACATCCGGAAGGCCTGCGTGTGCTTGGCCTCCTCGAAGATGAACTGCGTGAGGTACGCCTCGTCGGCGAGGCGGCCCTCGGCCGCCATCGCCTGGGCGAAGGGCTGCATGTCCTGGGTGACCGACTCCTCGCCCGCCATGAACTGCGAGGCCAGCATCAGCGTCATCCGCTGCTCGTCCTCGGACATCGCGTCGAAGTGGGCCTTGTCCTGGGAGAAGTCGATGTCCTCGGGGTTCCAGAACTTCTTGTTGCCCTTGCGGAACAGGCGCATCGGGAACGACTCCAGCCGGAACCCGTTACGGGACAGGCTGCTCCAGCCGTTGCGCTTGTTGTGCTCGATGATCCGGTCGATGGCCATGTCCGGTCTCCTTCGGGTCGTGGCGGGGTGGGGTTCGGATCTCAGAAGCGGATGAGGCCGCGGATGTTGAGCCCGGCGCGCATGTCGTCGTAGCCCTGGTTGATCTCCTCCAGGCGGTACTCGCGGGTGATCAGCTCGTCGAGCTTGAGCTGCCCGGTGTTGTAGAGCTCCAGCAGCCGCGGGATGTCGTGCTGGGCGTTGGACGACCCGTAGAGCGAGCCCTTGATCGTCTTCTCGTACAGCGTCATCTCCAGCAGCGACGCGGTGATGGTCGTCTCCTCGGGATGCCCGATCGCCGTGATGACGACCCGGCCACGCTTGCCCACCAGTGCGAGCGCCGCCGCGGTGTCGGCGCCCTCGGCCACGCCGGTGGTGACGATGCAGGCGTCGGCCAGCTGCCCGCGGGTCAGCCCGCTGACGACGTCCCACGCGGCGTCCGCCGACTCGGCGACGTGTGTGGCCCCGAACTCGACGGCCCGCTCGCGCTTGAACGCCACCGGGTCGACGGCCACGATGTGGCGCGCCCCGGCGATGCGGGCGCCCTGCACCGCGTTCATGCCGATGCCACCCGCGCCCACCACGACCACGGTGTCGCCCGCCCGCACCTCGGCCGAGCGCACCGCGCTGCCGAAGCCGGTGGTGACGCCGCATCCGATCAGCGCGGCCTTGTCCAGCGAGGTCCCCTGGTCCACCTTCACGACCGAGGCGACCGGCACGACGGTGTACTCGGAGAACGTGCCCAGCAGGCACATCTGGCCGAGGTCCTCGCCGCGCGCGTGGAACCGGTAGCCGCCGTCGAGCTGCGGGCCCATCATCACCGCGGCGCCGAGGTCGCAGAGGTTGTTCATCCCGCGGACACAGTAGGAGCAGCGCCCGCACGCAGGCAGGAACGTGAGGACGACCGAGTCGTCCACCTCGAGGTCCTCGACCCCCGCCCCGACCTCGACGATGGTGCCTGCGCCCTCGTGGCCGCCCACGACGGGCAGCGGGAACGGCAGGTCGCCGGTGACGAGGTGCTCGTCGGAGTGGCAGAGGCCGCTCGCGGTCAGCTTGACCAGTACCTCGCCGGGGCCGGGTGGGTCGAGGTCGATCTCCTCGACCTCCCACTTCTGGCCCAGTCCCCAGAGCACCGCTGCCTTCGTCTTCATTCCGGACTCCTCGTCATCGAGATGCTGTGCACATCGTCACAACGGGTAGGCGCGGCGTCACCGGGCCGGCCGCGCCAACGGTGGCCCAATCGGGCCACCACGACCCGACCGAACGGCGGCGGGAGATCGACGGACGCCGCTAGGATCCCGCCATGTCGTCGTTGCGCGGGCGCGTCCCGCCCCGGTCCGGAGCAGTCCTGCCCATCCCCCGGGCGCTGTGGTTCGCCGCCGTGGCGTGGATCGGGCTCGCACTGGTCGACCTGTTCGCCGCGACCGACGCGTTCGCCGCGAACCGCCGCGACTACGAGGCCGACCGGATCGCCACCCAGCTCGGCCCGGAGGCCGTCGGCGGTGCACCCGCGGTCGCCTCGACCGCGGTGATCGCGACCGTGGCCGCGGTGTCGACCGTGGCGCTGACCGCCGCGCTGCTCGCCGGTCGAGGGTGGGCACGGTTCGTCCTCGTCGGCCTCGGCATCTTCACCGCCATCGTCTTCGCCGGAGACGGCCGCTGGTCTGCCGTCGCCGCGTTCGTGCTGGTCATCCTCGGTGCTTTCGCCATGGTCGTGCCGAGCTCGCACCGCTTCCTCGCTGCGCCGGATGCCCGCTGACCCCGACGGCCACACCCCCCGACCCCGGCCCGACGACGTGATCGTCGTCGCGGTGCGCATCGGGGTGGTGGTCACCGTCGGTGTGCTCGCCACGCGGTCGGATCCGACGTTCCGCGCCCCGCTCGGCGCGCTGCTGGCGGTCATCGCCGTCGCGGCCGTCTACGCGTTGCTGCTCGCGCTGGCCCGCCAGGTCGGGCAGACCGGGCCACGGCCGATCGTCGTCTCCGCGGCCGACGCCGTGCTCTCCGTGCTGGTCGTCGGGATGACCGGAGGCGTGCAGAGCCTCGCCGTCGCGCTGTTACCCCTGGTCGTCATCGCGAACAGCCTGCGCACCCAGAGTCGCCGCGGCACGTTGTTCGCGGTCCTCGTCGGCGCGGCGTACACGCTGGCCTGCCTCCTGGGCAGCCCGGCAGCGACGACGTGGGAGGTGCGGGTCATCGGGGGGCTCTGGTGGACGTTCTACCTCGCTGCCGTCGCGGCGCTGACCAGGGTGTTCGTGCGGCGGCTCGACCGCCAGTACCGGGTGGTGGCCGAGTCCCGCGCCCAGGTCATCGCCGAGCACGAGGCCCTGGTCGAGGAACGCGACCTGCGCAGCAGGCTGCTCGAGTCCCAGCAGGCGCGGCTGGACGGCCTGCGCGTCATCCTGCACGAGTTCCGCGCACCGGTCTCCTCGCTCACCGCACTCGCCCGCGCCGCGACACAGCCGGGACCCGACCCGGCTCTCGACCTGATCGCCGCGAACGCCGATCACCTGCAGGACATGCTCGACGGGCTCGCCGAGGTCGCCGTGACCGAGGGCGGTGCGGTCGGCCGGGGCCGGGAGCGCACCGTCCGCCTGCACGACCTCGCGCAGACCGCCATTCTCGGAGCGGGGCTGCCCGAGCAGCGCCGGTCGATCCTCATCCAACCCGAGGACGCGACGGTGCGGTGCGACCCCCAGCGGCTGCACCGGGTGATCGGCAACCTCGCCGAGAACGCCGCCCGGCACAGCGGCGAGGAGACGGTGGAGCTCTACCTCGGCCGGGACGGCGACTCGCTGGTGGTCGAGGTCCGCGACCGCGGCCCCGGGCTGTCGGAGGACCAGCTCGGCGTCGTCACCCAGAAGTACCTCAGCCTCGGCGACAAGCGGGGCACCGCAGGCCTGGGTCTGTGGATCGTCAGCGAGCTGACGACGTCGATGAACGGGACGCTGACGCTGTCGGCACGCCCGGGCGGCGGGTTGGTCGCCCGGCTCGTACTGCCCATGCGATGGCAGTGAGTTCGCCCGTTCCCGGGTCTCAACCCTGCCCCGGGTACCTCTCGGGCAGCAGGCCCTCGCGGACCGCGCGCACGACGGTTTCCGCCCGGGTCGCCGTGCCCAGCTTGCGCATCACCCGCGACAGGTACTCCTTGACCGTGTAGGGGGACAGGTGCAGTTCCTCCCCGATCTGCCGGTTCGTCATGCCGTCGGCGACCAGCGCCACGATCGACAGCTCGTGCTCGGTGAAGCGACGGGTCGGCCCACCGTCCAGTACGGCCGCAGCCAGCCGCGAGTCGATCACCAGATGGCCCTGGGCGACCCGCCGGAGGCCGGTGGACAGCTCCCTGCACGCGGAGTCCTTCAGGAAGAAGCCCTTCGCGCCCGCCTCTACCGCGGCCACCGCCGCGACCCGGTCCTCGAAGCTGGTCAACATCGCGACCCGGACCTCCGGACGCAGCCTGATGACGTCCTCGACCAGGCCGATACCGGAGCGGTCTCCCAGCCGCAGGTCGACGACGACCAGGTCGAGCCGGGTGTGCGCCGCCGCCTCCCCGGCCAGGAAGTCCAGCGCACCCTCGCCGTCGAGGAACGCAGCGACGACGTCGATCGCGTCCCGGGCCAGCGCCCGCTGCAGCCCCTCCAGCACGAGTTCGTGATCGTCGACCAGCACGGCGGTGAACCGGCACTCCTCGGAGCCCCTGCGCGCCGGGCTCACGTCAGCGTGGAGAGGACACCGACGGAGATCAGCAGGACTCCGGCGACCTGACAGGCGAGCGCGCCGCGGCGGTACACGACCGCTCTGCGTCTGCGGTCCTCGGCGGGCAGGGTCGGCGGAAGCAGGCTCGCCGCGTAGCGCCTGCCCCACACCCCCACCAGCACCGCGGCGCCGCCGAGCAGCACCGACCCCGCCAGGTTGGCGATCACGGGGTTCACCGCGGCACGGCCCCGCCCGCGGGCGCGGGGGCCTCCGGCGCACCGAACGGCAGTGGGGCATCCGGGTCGGCCGGTCGGTAGTCGTCGGCGTAGACCACGTCGGCGTCGCGCACCTGCTGGGCGATCCAGTCCTGCCAGACGCTCATGCCGCGCTCCACCTCGAGCGCCTGCCGCAGCCCGTCGGCGACCTGGTCGAAGGAAGCGGGGACGAAGGGCGTCACGGCGTCGACCCGCCCGACGTTCCACCCGAACTGCCCCTGCACGGGCCCGTACAGCTCACCCGGCGCCACCGCGAACGCCGCGTCCCCCACCGGTCCCTCAAGCTCGGCCCGGGCGAGGTCGCCCAGCACGCCGCCCGCGTCCCGGGTGCTCTGGTCACGGCTGCGGGCCGCGGCCACCTGCTCGAACGGCGCCCCGGCCCGCAGCTCGTCGACCACGGCTCGCGCCTGCTCCTCCGTCTCGACGACGATGTTGCGCAGCGTGCGCCGCTCGGGGGTGCCGAGCGTGTCCTGCCGCTCGGTGTAGGCGGCCCGCAGCTCCTCGTCGGTGACGACGATGGTCCCGACGACGTCGCGCATCAGCAGCCGCACCGTCATCTGCCTGCGGATCTCGTCGAGCACCGCGTCCTCCGAGGTGCCGACGTTGCCCAGCGCCCGCACGAACGCGTCGCGGCCACCGGGCCCGAACTGCTCCTCGATGTAGCGGTCGCGGGCGTCGGCGACCTGCTTGTCCGCGACGACGACCCCGCGCGCGAGCGCCTCCTGGTCGAGAATGTCGCTGATCACGATGGACTTGGCGACGTCGCGCCGGAACGCGTCCGCACCAGCGGGGTCCTCCGGCGCCGTGACCCCGTAGAGCGCGCGCAGCGCGGTGACCCGCTGGTCGAGCTGCTCGACGGTCACCACCCGGCCGTCGAGCCGGAAGGCGGCGTCGGCGGGCAGGGCCGTGCTCTGCCACCACACGGCCCCGCCACCGGCGGCGACGAGCAGCACGACGACCGCGGCGGCGGCCGCGCGCCCCGCCCACGTCCGGGGCAGCCGGAGCCTGCTGCGGGCCGCGGGCTCGGCGGGGACGTCGGCGTCCTCGACATCGGCGTCCTCGACGTCGACGTCCTGCGCGCGCTGCTGGCTCATCCCTGCACTCCCACCAGACGATCGTCACGGTTCACCGGGTCCAACGGCCGAACGGGCCCGGAGGTTCGGGCCAGCCAGACGACGAACACCGCCGAGCCGAACGCGAGGCCCACCGACAGCGCCAGGAGCAGCCCGAACTCGGCCACCACCGACAGCTGGGAGAACATCAGCACCGCGTAGCCGGTGGCCGACGCGGCCGCCGCGAGCGCCACGGCCCGGCGTAGCGGCCGGTCGCCGCGACGGGCTGCCTCCGCCGCCAGCACGGTGAACTCGCACCCGACGGCTGCGGTGAGCGACCCGATCGCGATGGTGACCGGGGTGAGCCCGATCCCGGTGACCCACACCGCCAGCAGGCCCACCCCGGTGGCCAGCGCCGCGGCGAGCACGGCGAGCACGGCGTCGGAGCGCCTCCGCAGGCCGATGGCGAGCACCAGCCCGGCGACCACGATGCCCAGCACGTTCGCGAGGTAGCGGTCGGCGGAGATCTCCTCGTAGGCCCCGACGGCCACCATCGGCAGGCCGGTCAGCTCCACCTGCATCCCGGCGGGTGGCGGCGGGAGGACCGAGCGCACGGACTCGCGCAGGTCCAGCAGCTGCTCCGCGTCGTCGAGCCGGGTGCCGAACGTGAGGACCGCCAGCGAACGGTCGGAGTTGATGACGCTGCCGGTCAGGTACCGGGGCAGCAGCCGCAACGCCGACTCGAGCTGGCCGTCGGTGGGGGCGTCGCCGAGGAAGCCCAGCAGGCCCGGTGGCGAGATGATCGGCCGCAGCCGGTCACCCTCGGCGATGATCACCGCCTGCTCGGCGGCCCGCATCCACTCCAGCGCCTCGGGGGTCGCCACGCCCCCGCCGGAGAGCACGATCGTGAACTCCCCGCTCGAACCCAGCACGTCCTCGACGTGTTCAGCGTCGGCGAGCACGGGCAGGCCTCCGGCGAAGCCCTGCAGGTCGGCGCGCAGGGGCAGGTCGGCGAGCGCGACCCAGCCCGCTGCGGCCACCACCACGGCCACGCAGGCCGCGGTGGCCCGCACCAGCGGAGAACGCGGCGCGGACCGGGGCCCGGGTTCGGATGCGGGCTCCCCCGCCGCGGGTGTCCCCAGTCCCGCGGATGTCCCCAGCCGCCAGGTCACCGCCACACCGGTGAGCACCGCGACGGCGATGCCGACGGCGAGTGTGACGCCGAGGTCCCGGACGGTCGGGATCGGACTCGCCGCCAGCGCGCCGAAGCTCGCCGCCGTGGCGGCGCCCGTGACCAGCACCAGCCGACGCCCAGCACCGGTGGCGAGGTAGGTCGTGAAGTCGCTGCCGACCCCGATCAGCACCGGCAGGAACGCGATGACGCCCAACGAGAGCGGGCGGTCGGCCCAGCCGAACACCCCGAGGGTGATCGAGGTGCCGACCGCGGTGGCGACCAACGGCAGAGCGCGATGCCACCGGCGCGCCCAGCGGACCGCGAGGAACCATGCCCCGACCGCCACCAGCGCGACGGCGCCGAGCAACGGGACCTCCGTACGGACGCGGTCGCCCAGCGCGGCCGCGACGGCGGGCACCCCCGACACGGTGATGCGGTCGGCGCCGAGGTCCGCCTGCTCGGCCACGGTCCGCACGTGGGCCACCAGCTGTTCCAGGCCCGCCTGCTCGAGATCCTGGCGCGGCCGGACGAGCACCGTGACGGCCGATGCGTCGGGCACGACGAAGCGCCACTGCGGGCGTGGCTCGCCACCGTCACCGAAGATCACGGAGTCGACGAACCGGTCGTTGCGCAGGGTCGGCAGCCCGGCGGGCATGCCCGCCACGATGAGGGCTCCGTAGCGCTGGTCGAACTCCGCCTCCGCCGCCGCGGCCGCGTCCTGTGCCGCGGCCGGGGACCCGCCCTCGGCGATGACCCGCTCGGCCGCGACCGCGCGGACGCCGTCGCGGTAACCCGACAGCTCGGCGAGCAGCTCCTGTGCCCGGCCCGCCACCTGGTTCAACACGGTCGCCGGGCCGTACACGGCGGCCACGTCGGGTGCCCGGGACAGCTCGCCCTCCATCCGCAGCAGGCGGGGCAGCGTGTCGCCGTCGAGCAGCGCCCGCGGCTGCGCCGACTCCACCAGCACCACGATCGGGT
>JAKDLE010000096.1 GCA_030453005.1 Pseudonocardia sp.
GCTCCCCCGGGGTAGGGCTGGGAAAGACCCGGTGATCACGGTGTGGGTTACTGTGGCGCCACCCGTGACGCTCCTGTACCGCACGCGCTGATCATGCTCGCGATGGTGCGTATAGGTGTGCAGAGCAAAGCGCCGGCGGAGCCGATATGCCGTGCCGGGGTGCGGGTAGCGTCCGGCCCGTGACCCGCCTCGACCTCACCGCCGACCCGATCGAGCTGTGCGCCGCACTGGTCGACGTGCCCAGCGTCTCCGGTGCCGAGGCCGTGCTCGCCGACGCGATGGAGGCCGCGCTGCGTGCGCAGGCCCCGCACCTGGAGATCCTGCGCACCGGCGACGCGGTGCTGGCCCGCACGCACCTGGGTCGCGGGCAGCGGGTGCTGCTGGCCGGGCACCTCGACACCGTCCCGATCGCCGACAACCTGCCCAGCCGACGCGAGGGGCACCTGCTGCACGGCTGCGGCACGTCGGACATGAAGGCGGGCGACGCCGTCATCGCGCACCTCGCGGCCACGCTCACCGAGCCCCGCCACGACCTCACGCTGGTGTTCTACGACTGTGAGGAGGTGGAGGCCGGGCGCAACGGGCTCGGGCGGATCGAGCGTGAGCACCGGGAGTGGCTCACCGCCGACCTCGCGGTCCTCGGTGAGCCGACGAACGCGGGCGTCGAGGCGGGCTGCCAGGGCACGTTGCGGGCGGAGGTCACCACGCGCGGGCGTCGGGCGCACTCGGCGCGCTCCTGGTTGGGCGACAACGCGATCCACGCCGCCGCCCCGGTGCTCGACCGACTGGCCCGCTACGTCGCCCGCGACGTCGACATCGACGGCTGCGTCTACCGGGAGGGCCTGCAGGCCGTGCGGATCGCGGGCGGGGTGGCCGGGAACGTGGTCCCCGACGAGTGCGTGGTCACGGTCAACCTCCGCTTCGCGCCCGACCGGGGCGTCGCGGCCGCGGAGCGGCACGTGCGCGAGGTGTTCGACGGGTTCGCCCTCGTCGTCACCGACCTCTCGGCGGGGGCGCTCCCCGGTCTGTCGGCCCCCGCCGCGCGCGAGTTCGTGGAGGCGACGGGGGCGGTGCCGTCCGCGAAGTACGGCTGGACCGACGTCTCCCGCTTCGCCGCACTGGGCATCCCCGCGCTCAACTACGGTCCCGGCGACCCGAACCTCGCCCACAAGCGCGACGAGCACGTCGACACCCGCCAGATCACCGACGCCGTCGAGGTCCTGCGCCGCTTCCTGGGCTGATCGGGCGCGTCACTACGCTGCCGAGCATGAGCGACAGCGGGGACCGGCGCCCCGAGGAGAAGCAGCGCGGCCCGGTGGTGTTGCGTCGCGAGCACGCAGTAGAGGCCACCACCACCGACCAGCGACTGCTCGACTCCCGGGGCCCGAGCGACTGGGTGCACACCGACCCGTGGCGGGTGCTGCGCATCCAGGCCGAGTTCGTCGAGGGCTTCGGGATGCTCGCCGAGCTGCCCCGGGCCGTCACCGTGTTCGGCTCGGCCCGCACGGCCCGCGACCACCTGGAGTACGCCCAGGGCCGGGCGCTGGGCACCGCGCTCGCCGAGGCGGGCTACGCCGTGATCACCGGTGGCGGTCCGGGCGTGATGGAGGCGGCCAACAAGGGGTGCTCCGAGGCGGGCGGGCTGTCCGTCGGGCTGGGTATCGAGCTGCCCTTCGAGCAGGGTCTCAACGACTGGGTCGACCTGGGCATCAACTTCCGCTACTTCTTCGCGCGCAAGACGATGTTCGTCAAGTACTCGCAGGCGTTCGTCTGCCTGCCCGGCGGGTTCGGCACCCTCGACGAGCTGTTCGAGGCGCTCACGCTCGTGCAGACGAAGAAGGTGACGAAGTTCCCGGTGGTGCTGCTGGGCACCGACTACTGGGGCGGGCTCCACGACTGGATCTCCAAGACGGTGCTCGACAGCGGCAAGGTCGGGGAGATCGACCTGGCGCTGCTGCACCTCACCGACGACGTCGACGACGCCGTGTCCGTGGTGCACGCCGCGTACAAGGCCTGGGAGGACGCGCACTGATGCCCGCCAGCCTGCGGGTCTGCGTGTACTGCGCGTCGTCGAGACCATCGACCCGCGCTACCCGGCGCTCGCCGCCGACGTGGGGCGCGAGATCGCGGCGCGTGGCTGGGTGCTGGTCTCCGGCGGCGGGAAGCGGTCGATGATGGGCGCCGTCGCGGCCGCGGCCCGGGCGGGCGGGGCGCGCACGACAGGCGTCATCCCCCGGGCGATGGTGCAGCGCGAGTGGGCCGACGACGACGCCGACGAGCTGCTCGTCGTCGACACGATGCGCGAGCGCAAGGCCCTGATGGAGGCGCACGCCGACGCGTTCCTCGCCCTGCCCGGCGGCCTGGGCACCTGCGAGGAGCTGTTCGAGGTGTGGACGGCGGGCTACCTCGGCATGCACGACAAGCCCGTGGTCCTGCTCGACCCCGACGGGCACTGGACCGGCCTGCTCGACTGGGTGCGCGGACTCGGCGAGCGCGGGTTCGTCGAACCGGTGGCCCTGGCCCACCTGCGGGTCACCACCGAGGTCTCCGACGCCCTCGACGCCTGCGCCGTCGCCCGGCCCGTGTCAGGATCGAATCTGTGATCCGGTTCGGCACCCGTGAGCCCGCGCAGGACCGCGCGCTGGTGATGGCGATCGTCAACCGCACGCCCGACTCCTTCTACGACGGGGGTGCGGCGTTCGCCGACGACGCGGCGATGGGTCGGGTCGACGCCGCGATCGCCGAGGGTGCCGACGTCATCGACATCGGCGGGGTCAAGGCGGGCCCCGGTGACGCGGTGGACGCTGCCGAGGAGATCCGGCGGGTGGTCCCGTTCGTCGTCGCCGTCCGCGACCGCCATCCCGACGTCGTGATCAGCGTCGACACGTGGCGCGGCGAGGTCGGCAGGCTCGCCGTCGCCGAGGGCGCCGACCTGCTCAACGACACCTGGGCGGGCGCGGACCCCACGCTCGGCGAGGTGGCCGCGGGCACCGGGGTGGGCATCGTCTGCTCGCACACCGGGGGAGCGGTGCCGCGGCTGCGCCCGCACCGGGTGCGCTACGTCGACGTCGTCGCCGACGTACTGGTCGACGTGTGCGGCCAGGCGGAGCGGCTCGTCGCGCTCGGGGTGCCACGGGAGGGGATCCTCATCGACCCCACCCACGACTTCGGCAAGAACACCTTCCACGGCCTCACGCTGCTGCGCCGCGTCGACGAGCTGGTGGGCACCGGCTGGCCGGTGCTGATGGCGCTGTCGAACAAGGACTTCGTCGGCGAGACGCTCGGCGTGGCCCTGCACGAGCGGCTCGAGGGCACGTTGGCGGCCACCGCACTGGCGGCGGCGGCGGGAGCACGCGTCTTCCGGGCCCACGAGGTGGCGGCGACACGCCGTACCGTGGACATGGTCGCCGCGATCGCGGGTACCCGGGCGCCGGTCCGCACGGTCCGCGCGCTGGCCTGATCCACGCAGCCGCGCCGCCACCCACCCGCCGCCGAGGAGTGCCCATGGAGCCCGCTGTGGACGCGTGGTTCGCCCGTCGCACCTGGCAGGACCCCGACTGGTCGGTCGGGGACCTCGTCGCCGCGAAGGCGGGCCGACGCGTGTCGGTGGTGCTGCCCGCGCTCGACGAGCAGGACACCGTCGGCGCGATCGTGGCGGCCATCGTCCCGTTGACCCGCGGAGACCACCCGCTGGTGGACGAGCTGGTGGTCCTGGACTCCGGGTCGACCGACCGCACCGTGGAGCTCGCCGCGGCGGCGGGGGCACAGGTGGTGCGACGCACCGACGTGCTGCCCGAGCTGGAGCCGCTGCCCGGCAAGGGCGAGGTGCTGTGGCGTGCGCTCGCGGCCACCGACGGCGACGTCGTCTGCTACCTCGACTCCGACCTCGTCGACTTCGACGCAGGCTTCGTCCCCGCCCTACTGGGGCCGTTGCTCACCGAGCCCGGCGTCGCGCTCGTCAAGGGCTTCTACCGGCGTCCCCTGCGGATGGAGACTAGCGACAACGTCACCGGCGGCGGCCGCGTCACCGAGCTGCTGGCCCGTCCGCTGCTGGCCGCCCTGCGACCGGGGCTCTCCGGCATCGTGCAACCGCTCGGTGGTGAGTACGCCGCCACCCGCGAGCTGCTGGAGTCGGTGCCGTTCGCCACCGGGTACGGCGTCGAGATCGGGCTCCTGCTCGACACCCACGCCACGCTCGGCCTCGACGCGCTGGCGCAGGTCAACCTGGGCGTGCGCAAGCACCGCAACCGCTCGCTGCTGCAGCTCGGGGTGATGGCCCGCCAGATCGTGGCGGCCGCCCTCTCCCGGGCCGGGCTGCCCGACACCGGCGGCGAGCTCACCCAGTTCCTCCAGGTCGGCGGCGAGTGGCTGCCCAGCAGTACCGTCGCACCCGTCGCCGAGCGCCCGCCGATGGCGCAGGTGCTGATGCGGCGCGGTCGCTGAGCGTGGTTACATCGCAGCGTGGCCACCGCGCTGATCTACCTGTTCGTCGTGCTGGCGGTGGCGGCCGTCTTCTTCGGGATCGTCGCGCTGGTCTTCGGACGGGGGGAGGAGCTGGCTCCGCTCGCCCCCGACGCCACGCCCACGCGCCTCCCGACCGGGGAGATCGACGGTGAGCACGTGCGCGAGCTGCGGTTCCCGCAGGCCCTGCGCGGATACCGGATGACCGAGGTCGACTGGGTGCTCGACCGCCTCGCCGACGAGCTCGACCGCGTGGGCGCGGAGCGCGACGAGCTGCTCGGCCGGATCGCGGAGCTGCGGGCCGCGCGCGCGACCGACGGTGCTGAGAGCATCCGGGAATGACGCGCGTCGAGCTGACCGTCCCCGTCGACGTCAACGCGCCCGCCGAGGCGGTCTGGCGGACGGTCACCGACTGGCCGGGACAGGGCGACTGGATGATGGGCACCCGCATCGAGGTCACCAGCGGAGGCGACGGGCGGTACCTCGGTGCCACGTTCCGGGCGTTCACCGGCGTCGGCGCGCTGGGTGCGTGGGACCCGATGGAGGTCGTCGTGTGGGAGCCACCCCGGCGGTGCGTCGTGCGGCACCTCGGCCGGGTCGTGCAGGGCGACGGGGTGTTCGAGGTCGTCGAGCTGAGCCCGGAGCGGGCGCGGTTCCGGTGGATCGAGCGCCTCGACCTCCCCCTCGGCGCACTCGGCCGGGCCGGATGGCCGCTCGCCCGCCCGGCGATGCGCGCCGGAGTCGCGTACTCGCTGCGCCGGATGGCGCAGCAGTGTGAGCGGGAGTTCCGCCGCCGTGGATGAGCCGACCCGCTGCGCCTGGGCCGGTTCCGCACCGGAGTACTGCGCCTACCACGACGACGAGTGGGGGCGCCCGCTGCGCGGCGTCCCCGAGATGTTCGAGCGGTTGAGCCTGGAGGGGTTCCAGTCGGGCCTGTCGTGGATCGTGATCCTGCGCAAGCGGCCCGCGTTCCGGGCCGCGTTCGCGGGGTTCGTCCCCGACGCCGTCGCGCGGTTCGGCGACGAGGACGTGGTGCGGTTGCTCGGGAACGCAGGCATCGTGCGCAACCGGTCCAAGATCGAGGCCACCGTGCAGAACGCCCGCGCGGTGCTGGGGCTCGACACCCCGCTCGACGAGCTGCTCTGGTCCTTCGCCCCCGAACGGCACGCGGCGCCCGCCACCCTCGCGGACGTGCCCGCGACCAGCCCGGAGTCCGTCGCGATGGCGAAGGGGCTCAAGCGGCGCGGGTTCCGTTTCGTGGGCCCGACCACCTGCTACGCACTGATGCAGGCCACCGGGATGGTCGACGACCACGTCGCCGACTGCTGGCGGGCGCTCAGGGCAGGCGACCCCACACGGCCAGCGTGAGCTGCGGGATGTCGATGAACCCGGGATCGTCGAGGTCGGTGTGGAACGCGGCGAGGTCCTCGGCGCCCACCGAGCCGCTGTCGATCATCTGTGGGGCGACGCCGTCGAGCAGCGGGCGCCAGCGGTCCCGGAGGCCGTTGCCCAGGCAGCTCGGCCGCGCGGCGAAGCCGATGTCGCGCAGCCCGGCTCGAGCCAGCAGCGAGGGCACCCGGCGCGACCACGTCAGGTCCGCCCCGACGGCGGCGTGCGCGGCGTCATAGGCGTGCATCAGGCGGGTGACCGACGGGAACGGCGACGTCTGAGCCGGAAGCTGGTAGGGGTCGGTCACCACCAGCCAGCCGCCCGGCCGCAGCCAGGAGGCCGCCCGGGCGAGGACCGCGTCGCGGTCCGGGAGGTGGCACAGCACGAAGCGGGCGTGCACCAGGTCGAACCGGCCGGGCCGGAACGACTCCGCGGTGACGTCGGCCCGGCGCACCGTGAGCCGCGGTTCGGGGGCGGCGCCCAGCAGCGAGGTGTCGACATCCACGGCCACGACGTCACCCTCGGTGCAGTACCCGGCCAGCCATCGCGCGACGGAACCGGCTCCCGCGCCCACGTCGAGGCACGTCCAGCCCGGCGCGAGGCCGAGCCCGAGCAGGGTCTGCTGGGTGAACCCGTCGACGCCGTCCTGGATGCACGCCAGCCGGGCCCGCTCCTCGGGCCGGTCGTTGCCGAGCAGCCCGTCGGCGTAGCTTCCGCCGCCGGTCACCGCCGCACCTGCGGCACGAGCCCGGCCGGGGCGCCGGCACGGGCCGTGTCGACGAATGCGGTGACGAACGGCCGGTCCCGCAGCCGGGCGAGCTCCCGCTGGAAGGCGACCTCGCTGGTCCAGGGGTTGTCCTCGGCCGCGACCTGCGGCCCGGCCTCCGTGCCGGGCGCAGGCGGGCCCACGGCCGGGTCGAGCGCGAGGGGAAGCCAGCACGCCACGACGGCCGGTTCACCGCCGCCACCCGGTCCCAGCGCACGGACGTGGGCACGCGCGGCATCGACGGTCGGGGCGTCGATGCGGTGGCGCAGGACCAGCAGGGCGTCCCTGATCTCGATGACCCGCCGGTAGAGGCGCAGGTCGACGGAGAAGCGTCCCGGGCCGGTGAGCGACCCGCCGGGCATGCGCACCTCGGGCACGGCGTCCACGAGGGCGCGCCACAGGCCGCGCAGCCGCCACCGCCACCACACCGCCCGCGCACGGCGTCCGGCGCCGACGAGGAGGGGGACCGCCGTGCTGGCCGCCATCAACCAGGTGGTCAGGGCGATGTTGACGGTGAACAGGCCGCCGATCCACGCCGCTCCGCTCACCAGCCGGGCGATGACGACGACCCCCCAGAAGAGGGTCGACGAGACGAAAGCCGCCGCGAGCAGGGCCAGCCCCAGCCGCACCGACCGGGACCCCGCCCGGCGCGCGCAGCGGGCGCTGACCACCATGGCCGGCACGACGGCGGCGACGTGCGCCGCGCACAACAGCCACCAGAACGGGCTGTACCACGGCACCTGCAAGGAGCTGACGCAGCCGGACTGGGTGCCGCCGTCGATGCCGTCGAGCAGCACGAGCCCGACGCACACCGCGATCGCCGAGCCGTACACCGGCCACGGGCGGCGCCTGCTCAGGGCGGCGAGCACGAAGTCGAGGATGAACGCCGCGCTGAGCACGCCCCACAGGTTCATCACGATGCCGCAGCTGCCGGCGAGCGCGGTGGCGCTGAGCAGCGCGGTGACCGGGTCGAGGTACACGGTGACGGACGCGGCGAGCCCGGCGACGGCGAGGAGCAGCCGGCGCCGCGGTGCCGAGCCCACGGCGGAGGGCAGGCGCAGCAGCACCACGACCCACAGCGTCACCGCGCCGGCGACCAGCACCGGCTCCCCGGCCGCCACGGCCAGCCCCAGCAGGTCAGGCACGGAAGGACTCCTCCATCCACACGTCGGCGGGCGCCCGCTCGCGCGACCCGGGAGCCCGTGCGGGACCGCAGGCGGCGGAGCCGATCATGCTGGCCACGAGCTCGGCCTCCAGTTCCTCGTCCGTCACGTAGGTCGAACGGGCGAACAGGTGGCCGACGAGCGTCGCGCCTGCGCCGGGCAGAACCCGCCGGGCCAGCTCGAGCGGCAGGCAGCAGGATCCGGGATGATCGGCGATCATGTGCCCGATCTCGTGCAGCACGATGTGCGCCTGGTGCAGCGCGCTGGTCTCAGCCGCGTAGACGATCACGTCGCGGTCCGGCTGCCGAACCCACATGCCGCACGGGCCGCCCGCCGTGCGCGAGGAGCCGAACAGGTCGATGGGCCGGCCCCG
>JAKDLE010000952.1 GCA_030453005.1 Pseudonocardia sp.
TCGTGGCTCCGTGGCCGCCCCAGGTCGACCCGATAGACGGCCCCGCGGATCACCAGGCCTCTGGCTCCGTGTTGACGTCCTCGCCCTTGAGTGCCTCAGCGTCTGCGCGGAACTGAGCCAACCACCGTTCGTGATCCAGCAGTCGTAGCGCGCGACGCAGGGTGTCCGAGGTGCTCTCGCCCGACTGCCCGGCTTCGCGCAAGATGCGTTCGTCGTCCGGCGTCGGACGGAAACCGATCGATGTAGGCATGGCACCGATCCTACCGTGCGTTCGACAAATGTTGAACGCGCGCAGCCCGCACCTCCCGCGCCTCAGGTGTGCGCGGTCACGAAGATCCGCACGGCCTCCGCGACGTGGCGCAGCAGCGCTTCCTCGCCGGGGCTGCCCTTGTCGCCCAGCAGCATCGCCTCGTTGAGTGGTGCGCCGATGACCAGCCAGTTCAGGTGCGTGGCCGCCACGTGAGGATCGTCGACGCGCAGCAGGCCGTGCTCGGCGTACGCCGCGACGAGGTGGGTCAGCTCGGTGATCGCGCGGGCCGGGCCACCGTCGAGGCGGCGCTCGAAACTCACCCTCGTCGGCGCCCAGACCTTCCCCGGCATGCCGGAGGCGGCCGCCGCGATCACGAGTGGGAACCCGAGGCGATGGCTGCCCTGCTCGTCGAGTTCGTCCGGGGCGCCCACCAGGCACCGGCGTCGCAGGCCGGCGGGGTGGCGCAATGACCGCACTGCCGGTGCGCGCCCGGTCCCGCGCCGAGGTCGGCCACCTCACCGACGACAAGTGAGCGACCGCGTCGTCATGCGACGCGTGGTCGGTCCGCGACGTCGTCGCTCACCTCACGACCACGACACGGACGGGCCGCTTCGGGTCCTGTGGGCGGCGGTCCGGGCGCGGGGCAGATTCGACCGGATGGAGATCAACCTCGCCGCGCAGCAGGCGGCGGCCCATTCGTCGGCATGAGCTCGTGGGGCTGCCGCGCGAGAGCGCCGACTCCACCCGCGGACCCGACATCGACCTGCTACTCGTGGCATCCGGGCGGCGCGCCACCCTGGCCACCCTCGACGGCCCCGGCGTCGCAACGCTCTCCGGGCGCCTGCACTGAGGCCGGCTCGCCGCCCCAGGCTGATGCGGCGGCGGCGCCGTTGACCGAGCGCGATCTTCGAGCGCCGCCGTGGAGCAAGGGTCGGCGTCCGATTCGGGATCGCCTGGCGGCGACGTCGTTGGACCGACGCGTCCACCCGGGTCGACAGCCAGGCGGCGAGCCGCGGGTCCACGGGGGGCTGCCCGTCACCCCGCATCCACCCCGCTGCGCTGCTGCGCCCGACGCGGCACGACGACCACCCCGAGCACGCCGAGCCCCACGTGCGCGCCGATCACCGCGCCCACCTCGGAGACGAGCAGCCGCGCCACGGCGGGCACGCGTTCCCGCAGGCGGGCGGCCACCTCCTCGGCGCGCTGCGCCGCGCCCAGATGATGCACGGCCAGGGCGACGGGGCCGGCGCCCGCGGCCCGCACGGCCAGGTCGGTTGCGGGCTGGGGCAGAACACCTCCACCGGGGTGTTCGCGCTGATCGTGCCGCCCATCACGATCCGGAAGACCGGCGAAACCCACACCATCGACGGCATCGAGATCGAATTCCAGATGGCGCCCGGCACCGAGGCCCCCGCCGAGATGCATTTCTACTTCCCGCGCCACCGTGCGCTGTGCATCGCCGAG